>CAZAJS010000022.1:0-17166 GCA_964485635.1 uncultured Francisellaceae bacterium | reverse complement strand
CAACATTTTGCAGTACTGTTAACCAAGGCATTAAAGCAAAGCTTTGAAAAACCATGGCAATATCAGGGACTGGCCCATTAACACGTTGGTTACGGTAATTAACAGTGCCTGATGTTGGATCAGCTAATCCGGCAATAATGCGGAGTAATGTTGATTTTCCTGACCCTGATTTACCTAATAATGCAACAATTTCACCATCATGCATTTGGAAGTCAACATTTTCTAAGACCACTAAGCTATCACGATCTTGTTGTGGAAAATGTTTTGAAACATTGGACACATTAACAATGGTTGTGTCAGTTGATGATTGGCTCATGGATAGCTCCTTACATATTCATACTAAAGCGCTTTTCGGCATATTGATAAAGCCGACGCCAGAAAAATTTATTTAACAAAACAACGATAATACACATAACAATAACACCAAGGGCAACATTTGCTGTATGATTCCCAGGTAAATGATATTGATTCGCAATATAATTCCCAATCCCAGTAGCTTGTAGGATACTATTTTGACCCGCACCCCAGTTGATATATTCACACACAATACTGGCATTCCAAGCGCCACCTGAGGCCGTAATTGCGCCTGTTACATAAAAAGGCATGACTGCTGGAAAAAGGTAGCGGAACCATTTAACCATCCCTTTTAGCTGTAAATTACCAGCAGCCATTTTTAATTCAGTTGGAATTGCCGAAGCGCCAGCAATTACGTTAAATAGAATATACCATTGCGTACCTAACGCCATTAATACAATACACCAAATATTAAAATTCAAATTAAAATAAAAAACAACTGCACCAAAAACTCCATAAAATAAATTGACAGGAAATGCGGCAGCAATTTGCGCATAAGGTTGCACTTTTGCAGCAAATTTAGGACGCATCCCAATCCAGATTCCAATAGGAACCCAAATCAAAGAAGTGATGATAATTAATACCGCTACACGTAACAAGGTTGCAAGCCCATAACCAAATACCATTAATGTTTCTTGAAAACCAATATCGCTATAAGGGTTATGATAAATAAAGTGCCATGCTAAATAGGTAAATGCAGCGATACTAAGCATTACAGCAAGTTTCCAAATAGCATTTGAAAACTTAGAGGGTGTTGCAATCGCTTGAAGATGATATCGTGCGGTAAATGATTTTTTTAAATCTTTTTTCGGTAAGTTTACGATCAAAGTGGCGAATTTAGCAAACCATGTGCCAATCATTTGCATAAAACGTGAGCGTTGCAAAACATTTAAAAACCAAGAAGTGCTAACGGTTTCTTGAGGATTATCACTAACAATAAATTTTTCAGACCATTTAACAAGGGGGCGAAAAAAAAGTTGATCATAAAGGACAATAACAATCAACATTGCTAAAATGGCTAAACCAACGGCACTATAATTTGCCTGATTATTTGCTTGGTCAATAAATGTTCCAATACCTGGTAAATTCATGGTCTCTGATTGGTCACTACCAAAGTTAATCACTAAGCTTTCTGAGGCGACAACCATAAACCAGCTAGCAGACATAGAAATCATCATATTCCAAATCAAACCTGGCATGGCAAAGGGAATTTCTAATTTCCAAAAACGTTGCCACTTAGTTAGTTGGTACATTTGCGTTGCTTCATGCAATTCTTTAGGAACCGTTTTTAATGATTGGTAAATGCTTAACAACATATTCCACACTTGAGCAGTAAAAACACCAAAAATAATCGCAGCTTGAGCCCCCCATAGTGTATTTGGCATTAATGTTAAAAACATAGTAATAGTAATGGCAAGGAAGCCTAAAATAGGGATGGATTGTAAGATATCCACCACTGGAATAATCACTTGTTCAGCCCGTTTATTTTTTGCCGCCCAAGTTCCAAAAATTAAACTTATAACAAGTGAAATAAATAATGCGATAAACATGCGAAATGTCGTGGCTGCTGCATAAAAAGGTAATTGCCAAGCACTTAGTGTAATATCAGAATAGCGGGCAACAGCTTGGTAATCATGGTAATCAATCGTCCCACCAAGTTGATTAGCAATCCATGCTACCAGAAGAATTAAAGTAAACACAAAGAAAATGGAAAAAATGTCCCATTTATTGCGCCGTAACCTTGTTGCAGGTTCTTGGAAAAAACTGGTTTTTTTTAACATTGTTGGTATCCAATTTGTGCCATTGCTATCTGCTGGCATGATAGCGTGTTAGTTTAAAAATGCAAGGGGCAACCGATTATGATTGCTGTTTTAAATGTGCTTTTAATTGATTAAGTTCAATCTTAGCCGGTTGGTTATCTTGATGTTTTGTTGTTAAGTTTTTAGGGCGAATGCCATAACCAAATACAAATTCAAATTCAAGTTGTAAAGGCTTGCCCATTTTACAAACCAATTTATGCCACCGGTTTTTACCTGTTAATGTATGGCGCATTTTTGTATCCGCTAAAGGTTCATTCAGTTGTCGTAAATCCTGAATCATTGTTTTAGGTTGTTCATAAGTTAAATAAAGCATTTGTGCATCAACCACAGGGGTATCAAACTTATGTTCAACAAGGAGGTCACCCCATTGAGGCGTATCAATTAGAGCGTTATGATGCGGACAACCATCAAGACTTCGCCATGCTTTTTGCCACGTTGATAAGCTGCTTGAGCCGAATGTTATAAACATTAGCCAACCACCTGGATTAAGGTTAGTATAGAAGTGATTGAGCTGGGTTGGAATATGTTGGACTTGATGAATATAAAAATTGCTTAAAATCAAATCAACGGGCTGTTGAAGTGATTGCATAATTTGTGCCTCAGGGTACAATGAAGTTAAATGTTGCCAGAAAATCTCTGGTTGATATCCTTCGACATAAATCGTTTTCGGGATGTTTTTGATGAAGCTTAAACGATCAAATAAACGTTCAATTGCTGCATCTTTGATGATGCTTTGTCGATGGGTTGGTTGCTGTGATAAACGGCGACAAAATGCAGCGTGGTCAAACATAATATGATAACGAGTCGTGTCAAATGTGGATGCCGTCTATTGTACGCAAAATTGGTGTATTTGCCAAATGGCTGACTTATAAAAACCAATGTTTATTGTGCCATCAACCTTCTGATACATGGTTATGCCCCAGCTGTTACCAAGCTGGGCGATGTCAGCAGTTAAACCCCATGGTCTATGAACCAGGCCACTATTATGGATATCATTATGATGGCGTGATTCGTCAATTACTCTATTTAGTCAAATTTAAGCATGACTTATTAGCTGCTGCGGCACTTTCAGAATATTTAATGGATTGGTTTGACACAGCAAATTGGTTAGAACAATTTGATGCAATTATTCCGGTTCCCATTCATCGAAAGAGGTATCGGCAACGCGGATTTAATCAATCTATTGCATTAATTAAACCTGTGGCTGCTTATTTTCAGATACCTCTAGAGATACATACGTGTTACCGTCGTTATTATACACAGCCACAAGCACAATCAACTCGCGAGCAACGACAACGGCAATTAACACAAGTTTTTGCGCAACGCCATCCTCTTGCCTACCGACATGTGGCAATTTTTGATGATGTTTATACAACTGGCGCTACTGTCGATGCTTTACGTCAAAGGCTTTTAACTTACCCGGGCAATCATATTGAGCAAGTTTCTGTAATTACTTTATGCCATGCCGGCAAATAACCTTAATCGTGTAACCACTTAAAAATTAAAACGATGGATTTTGCCGCCTAAAATATGATAATGGACATGAGGAACGACTTGCCCTCCGGCTTTTCCGGTATTAATAATTGTTTTAAATCCATTATGAAGTTTTAGTTCATGGGCAATAGTTGGCATCATTGCCGTTAAGTGACCCATTAATGGTGCATCATCATTGCTTAAATGCAGTACTGACTCAATATGTTTTTTAGGAATGACTAACGCATGGATATCAGCCGCGGGGTTGACATCATAGAAAGCAGCAATGTGCTGGTCTTCATAAATCATTTTTGCTGGTATCTCCCCATTAATAATTTGACAAAATACACAATCATGATGTTGCATAAACCTTACTCCTTGAATTGTTAATAACTAAGACCAGTTTAGCATAATCAAAAGGTTAATGAGGATATTATTAGAAAACTTAAATTAGGCAATATTACTGAGTTTTTTGAGAAGCTTTAATAATCTCATAGGCATCAGGCGTTTCAAACTGTTTGGTTGGTTTGAATTGATCAGCAACATTACCTGCATAAACTTGACCGTCTTGTAACGCTAATTTTTCGACTGGTCCGCCACGGCTTAAGTTTAAATCATTCAGGTCAACCCAAAAGACATTAGGTCGGTTTGTTGGTTCAAAATAATACGTCTTATGTTTTAAATCAGCCACAGATCGCCATAATGTTGGCGCCAAATTAGGGTGATCTTTATCACTTGTTCCAATAGGAACAGAGATATTGCGGATGATTGAAAATACAATCGCCGCTGCTTGGTCTTGGTCAGACACTTTAGGCGCTTGATGTAAATAATACCAGCCACGTGCAAAACGATCTTCTGATTTTGATGTCCCTGGTAGAAAATCACCATCTAAATTTTGCCAATATTGATTTTGGGCTAACTGTTCATCATAAGTAGGATCATTTGTTGCGACATCATATTGCGATCCATGATGAATTTTCATTTTGCCATCAACAAATTCAACAATAATATTATTGCCTGTTTTATCTGTTGCTACAACATGAATAGAAGACTGATAGCCACCTGGTAGTGGGGGTGCGACAATATTGGTTTTTTGATTATTGAGTGCTTGAATGATTTCATCAACTGAAGCAAAATTATCTAATAAGTATTGACCCCACATAAATGTTGAAATACTTGGTTGGCCTTTTTTAATTGTTGGGTATTTTGCTTGAGATAAATAAAGAATACTGACATTCAATCCCGCTGTATTAATGCCGTCGACTGTAGCTTTATTAAAGGCAACTGAAACAACACTTCCATATTTTGATGTCCATTCAAGACTATTCGGTCCGGCTTGTCCATTATGCTTTAATCCGGCAGGCAGAGCCCATAAGTTTGTTTGCATCGGATCAGTCCAGTCCATTGAGCGGCCCGTCATGACCATATCATCTTTACCTTGATATGAAATATAGCTGCATGCACTAGCCATGCTCGTTGTTCCAATGATTCCGCAAAGGGTTAAATTCATCAGTTTTTTAAATGTTTTCATAGTCACGCTTTTATTATTGATAACTTTAAGTTGATACCATAACTGATGTTACCGATGATCACAATCAAAAAGTGTAAAAAGCAATCAAAAAAATGGATTAAAATACTTGAAATTATCCGATTCATCCTTATTTATAATAATGAAACCAGATCATGGTTTTACTGACATACAAAAAAATAACGTTTTGCAGTTGGTTAATTTAAAATAAAAAAGGAGGGTTTGGTTATGAAAAAAGATCTAAAACCTTGGTTTGAGTCTAGTATTTTATCACCAATGCGTTATTTGAACGATAATATGAATCATTTTTTTGATGATGTGTTTGATGGGCAAATGAGTAAAGGCTTCCCTAAAGTCGATATCTATGAAGATCATGACAGTTATGTCATTGAAGCAGAGTTGCCTAAAGTGGCTAAAGAAAATGTAAAAGTAGAAGTCGATGATGGCATTTTGAGTATTCGAGGTCATACAGAACAAACCATTGATACATCAAATCAAGATCAATCCGATGAAAAGGCAAAAGATCAACGCCAATATCATCGAATTGAACGGCATTATGGTGAGTTTCAACGTCGGTTTGTTTTGCCAGAAGGCGTAGATCAAGACCAAATAGATGCAACGCATCAACAAGGTATTTTAACAATTAAATTACCGAAAGTTGCGCCCGAAAAAGAACAAAAAAGACAAATTGAGATTAAATAATCTAATAGGTTGTGTGCCGCTGGTCCTTTAGTTAGCGGCGTTTAAAATACCACAAAATTAAGATAGCCCCAGTGCTGATTGACAGCCAGGGGTTATTTTTTAGAAAATCGACACTCCAGATAACAAAAGGACCTTGATCAAAGTGCGATAGTCCGCCAATTCCAATTAGTAGTCCGGCAATTAAAAATAGAGGATTTCGATAAGGCTGCTTAGATTTTTGTTCGGTTGTTGCGGTTTGTTGGTCGACTTGCTGTTGACGGTAGCTATTTTGTGTTTTTTGCAAAATATCAAAAACCAAATCTGGTAATTCAGGTAATTTTTCACTAATACGGGGCATGCTGTCATAAGAACGCTTCATAAAACCACGCATGCCAAGTCGTTGTTTCATCCATTTTTCTAAAAAAGGTTTTGCCGTTTGCCATAAATTCAAACTTGGATCCAGTTGTCGGCCAAGCCCTTCAATATTTAATAAGGTTTTTTGTAGCATAACTAGTTGTGGTTGAACGGTCATTTCAAATCGACGAGCGACCTGGAATAACCGCATTAACGTGTAGCCAAATGAAATATCTTTTAAAGGTTTTTCAAAGATGGGTTCGCAAACAGTTCGAATAGCGGCTTCTAGTTCATCAACACGCGTATTTGCTGGAACCCAGCCAGACTCAATATGAAGTTGTGCAACTTTTTTATAATCACGATTAAAGAAAGCTAAAAAGTTCCCTGCTAAATATTGTTGGTCTTCTTGAGAAAGTGTTCCCACGATGCCAAAATCAATGGCAATATAAGTCGGATCACTTGGATCGGTTGCATCAATAAAGATATTGCCTGGATGCATGTCAGCGTGGAAAAAGCAATCACGAAAAACTTGCGTGTAAAAAATAATAACCCCACGTTCAGCTAAACGTTTCATATCAACGCCTTGGGCTTTTAATGCATCGACTTGACCAACGGGCATCCCATTGACCTTTTCCATGGTCATGACTTGTGTGCGACAATAGTCCCAATAAACAGCAGGGATATATAAAGTGGAATCTCCATCAAAGTTTCGGCGCAGTTGTGAAGCATTTGCAGCTTCACGCATTAAATCAAGCTCATCTAATAGACTGCGTGTAATTTCATCCACAACAGCAATAGGGCGCAAACGTCGTGTTTTTGGAAAATAACGTTCAATGAGTTGAGCCAATGTCCGTAAAAGGTCTGTATCACGCTTTAAAATCTTATGGATATTGGGGCGTAAGACTTTAATGATTACCTCCGTTCCATCATGAAAAGTCGCCTGGTGGACTTGGGCAATGGATGCTGAGGCTAATGGGGTTGTAGAAAAAGTAGCAAAACATTCATCAATGCGTGTATTAAGAGCGTTTTCAATAATGGTTTTAGCTTTATCTGCAGCAAAAGGCGGGACACGATCTTGTAAAGCAGCTAATTCATCAGCAAGATGGCTTGGCAATAAGTCACGTCGTGTTGATAAGGCTTGTCCAAATTTAATAAAGATAGGCCCAAGATGCTCTAAGGCTAAACGTAAACGCTGTTCAGGTGAAAGGCGTCGTGTGCGAATCCAAAAAAAAGGATTCATATAAACCGTAAAACGCAATAAGCGTAATACAGGGATTGAGGCTAAAACAGGTGCTAAATTATATCGATTAAAAATATAGCTAATATAAACTAAGCGCCACCACTTTTTAAGAAAGTTCATTGTTTTGTCAATTCCTTTAATCGTTGCCACTTTGCCATTACACGGTCAAAATCTTGTTGTATTTGAATGATTTGATCAAAAAAGGCATTAACAATAATTCGACCTGGAGAAATTTTGGCCTCATAAAATGTATAAGCATAGGCTTCATTAATCACAGCTTGAGCATGATTTTTCCATGCATTATAGCCTATTAAAAATGGTTGATGGATCATAGAGGCAGTGGTTGCATTGGTACGGTTAGATAAAAAATAAATCAAATTAGGTTGAAAACCTTGTAAAAATTGCTGTAATTGCCATAGAATGCGGCGATCTCCAGTAATTGCCATATGGTTGATGATGGGTTGTTGGTCTGATGCTAATAATAAAGCAATTAATTCATCACTAGTTGCTTTTAAATCGACTTGTGCTTCAGTCTCTTGGGTAAACGAATCATCCCATGATAATTGACTATTTGTGACCACAAGACGGCCCGAGATGTCCCAATCTTGAATGGTTACTGCAATTTGGGTGTTATTCAACGCACTAAGGCGTTGTTTTGACTGAGGATCAAGTGCAAGAAGATAATTGCTAGAAAAGATGATTGATGCAATTGTCATAGCTAATACTTTTCTCCAATATGCAGTGCAACAATGCCTTGAGATAAATTGGTATAGGTCACTTGATCAAAGCCAGCGTCTAACATCATTTGCTTGAGTGTATCTTGATCAGGATGGCGTCGAATGGATTCTGCTAAATATCGATAGCTATCTGCATCTTGAGCAATCCAACGGCCGAGCCGTGGAAGCAGTTCAAATGAATAAAAATCATATAGTTTTGTTAACCAGGGGTAAGCCGGTTTTGAAAATTCTAAAACCAGTAAACGACCCCCTGGTTTTAATGTGCGGTACATGGACTGTAAAGCCGCACTTTGATCAGTCACATTACGTAAACCAAAAGCAATCGTGATACAATCAAAGTAACTATTATTAAATGGAAGTCTCTCGGCATTCGCTTGAACATATTGAATGTTGCCAACAATGCCTCGGTTTGTTAATTTATCGCGACCAACCCCTAACATCGCAGCATTAATATCGCTTAAAACAACTTGCCCCATTGGCCCAACGCGTTTAGCGACTGGTTCGGTTAGATCACCGGTTCCACCGGCTAAATCTAATGCACAGTGGCCAGGTCTTAAAAAAGTTTGTTCAATTGTATAATGTTTCCAATAACGATGTATGCCCATTGACATAACATCATTCATTAGGTCATATTTTGCTGCGACGGAATGAAAAACATCATTTACTTTTTTTTGTTTTTGTTCAGTTGGAACTTGTTGAAATCCAAAGTGTGTTGTATTTTGATCAGACATTGTTTTTTAATGAATCAGCTGATGATATCAGTGACTATAGCATAAATCCAAATAGTGGACCATGTATTTTTGCGCATCAGCGATAACAGATTCTTAATGGCTTGGTGGCTGGGCGCCTTGGGGATTTTTTCTAGGGGTATGCCATTGTGTTTTGATAGTGGCATCTGGGTTATTCGCGCTTGAGTCGCTAGGGGTTGGTTGTGTTGGGTAATCCATTTGGTGTTGATTAACCCCAAACTCGGTTGTTGGTTGGGCGCAACCACTGAGCAGTAATAACGATAAACCGCTTAATTTTAATAAATAAGAACGAGCTAGCATTAGGCTTCCTTTTAAGTAATATGTTTAAGTCAGTTTTATTATGCAAAAAGCCGACAAATGTTGTCAAATATTATTGGCAGCGTTGTGGGGCATAACGTAAAATCAATTGAGGGATAATTAAAGCAATCACAAGCCCAAGGCCTAAAAGTGTGTCAAATCGCCATGTTGGCATTAGCGTATCTTGTGTTGGGATAAAACCAACAATCATTGCAATAAGGCAACCAAAACAGCCTAAAAATGCAACTAAAACCGTGCCAATAGGGTGGCGTCCAATTGTAAATTGCCCGGGTTTTGTAGGGACATTTAGTCTTAGTTTTACAGCTGCTAAAAACATGCCAATATATGCTATGACAGCTAATTGGGCGGTTAAATCACTTAAAAACCAATAAGCCGAATGGACTGATGGCATGACTAAGTAGGCCAAGCAAAATATTGAAAAAATGACACCTTGAACAAGCAAGATTTTAGTCGGCGCTTGATGTTTATTTTTCTGACATAATGTTTTAGGTAAAAGTCCATCTTCGCCAGCAACCAGGAAAGCGCGAGACAATCCCATAATCCATGCAGAAATGGTGGTAAAGGCCCCAATAATCAAGGTTAAAGCAATCAAAATAGTTAACCAAGAAGCGCCAAAATGTTGAAAGAAAATATTAAATGAAATCATTAACCCTGTTACGATATCAACATGGTTGGTGTGGCTTGAATTGATAGAAAACACAGCAATATTAGAAAGGATTAATGTTAATAAAATCACTGCTCCTGAGATCAAAAGTGCTTTAGGAAAGTTACGCTTAGGCTGATCGACATTGTCCGCATGAATGGCACTCATCTCAAGACCGAATAAGCTAAACATGACTGTTAAAAATAATCCCCAGCTTTGAAAATTATCCATGTTTGGAACAAAATCAGCCAAATGGGGTGCATTAGCAACAGGTAATCCAGCGCCAAACCAAAATAAAGCTAAACCAATAATCAATACCATCGGTAATAATGTCCCAACAACTGCACCAATAATACTAACGGTACTTGATAGTTTAATCCCTCGTAAATTAATGAGGGTTGCTGACCAAAACATTACTAGGCTCAATGTAATCATGTACCACGGGTTATTAACAAAAACTGTTGGATTCGTATGAAATGCCGGGGCAATAACATAAGCAATAATTCCTGCGAAAAAACCGCAAATTGAAGGGAACCATACAAGGTTGTATAACCACTGAAGCCATAGAATAATAAACCCTGGCTTAACTCCGAATGCTTCTTTCGTCCATAAATAAATGCCCCCTGTTTTTGAGTGTCCGGTGGCCATTTCTGCTGTTAAAAGCGCACAAGGAACCAAAAAAACAATGGCTGCGAGCAAATAAAATGATACGACCACCCAGCCCGCTTGTGCTGTGATCGAAATATTACGCAAACTATCGACAGCAATGATATTGATCATGACCAATCGAAGGAGTGTCAAAGGTTTGTTTGAGGCTGCCGTTTGCATAAATTGTTTAAGTTCAGTCAGTCAGTACATGGTTGTATGCATCTTATCATATTGATTTACTCAAAACCAGCCATAGAGTCAGGTTTTACATGGTGATTTAGGTTCAATCCGATTTTTCATTTCACTTAAAACGGCAGTTATGGTAGACTGAAGCCCGATTAAATGACGCGTTTTTGTGAATGAACAGGAAATAGACATGACAGACATGGAAAAAAATTATTCACCGCAAGCAATTGAACAGTATTGGTATCAACATTGGAATCAAAATGGTTATTTTCAATGTGGCCAAACAAATGGCCCAACGTTTACAATTATGCTGCCACCACCGAATGTCACCGGTGTTTTGCATATGGGGCACGGATTTCAACATACATTAATGGATATTTTAGCACGCTATCACCGGATGCAAGGATATGACACATTATGGCAACCTGGGACTGATCATGCCGGTATTGCAACACAAATGGTCGTTGAGCGTCATTTGAATGCCGAAGGTATCACGAAGCAAGAACTTGGTCGTGAAAAGTTTATTGAAAAAGTTTGGGAATGGAAAGATTACTCAGGTGGAACAATCAAGCAACAAATGGCACGGTTAGGCGATTCTGTTGACTGGTCTCGAGAACGTTTTACCATGGATCCAGAACTTTCGAAAGCCGTGACTAAGTTTTTTGTTGATTTATATCAGCAAGGGCATATCTATCGAGGGTGGCGCTTGGTCAATTGGGATCCATCTTTAAAAACGGCTGTTTCAGATTTAGAAGTCGAGCAAAGTGAAGAAAAGGGGCATTTTTGGTATTTCAAATACCCCATTGTTGGCTCAGATGCCTTTGTTGAAATAGCGACTACACGTCCGGAAACCATGTTAGGGGATGCGGCAATTGCAGTTCATCCAGAGGATGAACGTTATCAACATTTAATTGGTCAACAAATTCAATTACCCTTAACCAACCGAACTATTCCAGTTATTGCTGATGCCTATGTGGATCCTGATTTTGGAACTGGGTGTGTCAAGATCACACCGGCCCATGATTTTAATGATTATGCCATTGGTCAGCGTCATGACTTATCAATGATCAATATTCTAAATCAAGATGCGACTTTGAACCATCAAGTCCCTGAGTCATTTCAAGGGATGGATCGATTTGATGCCCGTGAAGCAGTAGTTGAGGCTATGAAAACGCAAGGACTTTTAATAAAAGTACAACCGCATACATTAAAAGTTCCACGAGGTGATCGATCTGGTAGTGTGATCGAGCCATATTTGACGCAACAATGGTTTGTTAAAACCAAATCATTTGCACAGCAAGCCATGGATGTTGTTGAAAATCAACAAATGCGCTTTGTGCCAGATAATTGGAAAAATACGTATTATGCCTGGATGCGTGATTTGCAAGATTGGTGTATTTCTCGTCAATTATGGTGGGGGCATCGAATTCCTGCCTGGTATGATGCGCAAGGCAATGTCTATGTGGGGTATGATCAAGGAGATGTTCGGCAGCAATATGGGTTAGCCGAAGAGGTTGTTTTAACACAGGATGAAGATGTGTTTGACACATGGTTTTCATCCGCATTATGGCCTTTTTCAACCTTAGGCTGGCCTAATCAGACGCCAGAATTAAAACGGTATTATCCGACAAGTGTTTTAGTAACTGGATTTGATATTATCTTTTTTTGGGTTGCACGAATGGTCATGGCCGGTTTGCATGTGATGAAGGAAGTGCCATTTAAAGATATTTATGTCACTGGTCTTATTCGTGATGCAGAAGGTCAAAAAATGTCAAAATCGAAAGGCAATGTGCTAGATCCTGTTGATTTGATTGATGGCATTAGCCTTGATGACTTAATTCAAAAGCGGACTCAGGCATTAATGCAACCACAGATGCAACAAAAAATTGCTAAAAAAACAAAGCAGGAATTTCCTGAAGGAATTCCTGCATATGGGGCAGATGCCCTGCGTTTTACATTTGCTGCCTTAGCCTCCACTTCACGCGATATTTGTTTTGATGTATCACGCATGGAAGGGTACCGTAATTTTTGTAATAAGCTATGGAATGGGGCGCGGTTTGTTTTGATGAACGTGCCTGAGGGGCAAACAATTGATGCGCGTCAAATGGGGCAAGGGCAACTCCCTGAACAATGGATTGTTCATCAACTTAACCAAACCATCCAAACCGTCACGCATCAAATACAACGTTATCGCTTTGATTTGGTCGCTCAGGCTATTTATGAATTCGTTTGGCATCAATATTGTGACTGGTATGTTGAGTTAGCAAAAATCCGATTAGCTGATGAAACAATAGCACCTGCGATTAAGTGTGCTATCTATAATACTATGATTCCAGTATTAGAGCAGGTGTTGCGTTTAGCGCATCCTGTAATTCCATTTATTACTGAATCTATTTTTCAACAAATCAAAGCTTATACAGCTCCAGCAGCCGATGTGATTATGACAATGTCTTATCCACAAACAACTCCTGCTTGGCAATTAGAAAGCTCTGAGCAACAAATGGGCTGGGTTCAAGCGATAGTGATGGGCATTCGTACTATTCGTTCAGAAATGAACATCAAACCAAGTCTTAGTATTCCGGTTTATTTAAATGATCTACCTTCAGAAATTGCCGAAAACATGGCAGAGATTGAGCCTTTGTTACGGGGAATGGTTAAAGCTGAATCCATTCAAGTCAATCAAACCCCACCTGTTTCAGCGACACAAATTATTCAAGGATTACAAATCCATATTCCATTAGCTGGCTTGATTAATGTGGCATCAGAGTTAACACGTCTTGAAAAAACAAAGCAAAAATTACAAAAGTCACACGATCAGCTTCAAGGGAAATTGAACAATAATAAATTTGTTGCTAATGCTCCGGCTGAAGTAGTCGAAAAAGAAAAAACACGTTTATTAGAATGCCAGCAGCAATTAGACCATGTTGCCCAACAAATAGCGAAAATTGCACAATTGCAAGAATAGCCTGATATGGAGTCTTGATGAAAAGATGGTGTTTAATGGGCAAAATTTAATAAACAAAACAAGGTGATTAAATGCAAAATCGGATGTTAAGTGGTGCCCTATTAGTTGTAGGTACCACAATTGGGGCGGGTATGTTATCACTGCCTCTTTTGACGGCAGCAACAGGGTTTTATATGGCCGTTATTTTATTAATGTTATCATGGTCAGTGATGTATTTGACTTCGTTAAGATTGATTCATGTGTGTCAAGATTATCCACTCGGTGTTAATTTAACAACACTGATGCGCAAACGTTTACCCTTAATAGGGCAATTGATGTTTGTGTTGATTTATTTGGCTTTGTTATTTGCCCTCATGGCAGCCTATACAACACAAGGGACTGAATTAGCAGCATCAATAACACACCTTCAAAGTAATGATTCAAACAACACGATGATCACTGCTTTTAATGCGGTGATTTTTATTTTAGTCTTTGGTTTTATTATTTTAAACTATCGTTTAAGTGATCAAGTTAACCGTTGGTTTGTTATTTTAAAAATATTGTTTTTTGCTGGATCTGTCGTCACAATGCTTGGTTTCTTTGAAATTGTGTATTTAAATGCCTCACCATGGTCACTAGCCTCTATTGTTTATGCTTGGCCAACCTTGCTAACAGCTTTTGGGTTTCAAAACATTGTACCAGTACTGTACGAATACCAAAAAGGCAATGTAAAACAGATTCGTCAAAGTGTTTTTTATGGCAGTTTATTTGTCTTAGCTATTTATATTATTTGGTTAGTTGTGTGTTTTTCTGTGCTACCCCAATCAGGTCCCTCAAGTTATCAAAGTATTTATGCATCGGGCAATACATTGTCCCAGCTTATCCAGACGATTGAAGCTACAACAAATAGTCATTGGATTCATGCTTTTTTAAATATGTTTATTAATATTGCGATTGTGACGTCCTTTTTATGTGTTGGGTTATCATTATTTCACTATTTGCGTGATTTGTTTAAACGACTTGGCTGGGAAATCCATTCACTTTTTGTATGGATCATGACGTTTATCTTGCCATTTTCGTTTACTGTATTTTATCCAAAAGGGTTTATTTTAGCCTTGCAGTATGCGGCCATTTTTGCTGTGGTAGTATTTGTTTATATGCCGACTTATTTGGATCAGCGACGAAAACCAGGGGCTGGATTTTATGCAGTATTGTTAGGCAGTAGCGTGATTGTGGCACAAATATGCAATTTAGTTGGATGGTCATATCCATTTGGTGGATAAGTCTTATCAGTAAAATCTCAATGATTATCAAAGTGATGTGCATCAATCATATTTTAATCGAATGTTCTATTGCCTAAATGATCAAAACGTATATTAAATGAATGTAGATAAGGAAACAATATGACACCGGTAATGTTAGGGCAATGGCCGATTAATGGGGTTATGTTAATCATCGTAGGCTTAATTGGGTTATCCATAGGTAGTTTTTTAAATGTTGTTATTTATCGGCTTTCAACCGTTTTTTTTGCAAAAGCTAAGTTAGAGGCTTATTCGATTCTAGAACAAACAGCTCCATGTGAATTACAACAAGAATTAATACATAATGATTTATTGCGCCGTTCTGCATGTCCTCAATGCCACCGCCCATTAAAAATTTGGCATAATATTCCCATATTAAGCTATTTATTGTTAAAGGGGCGCTGTGGTTTTTGTCAAGCGCGCATCCATTGGCAATATCCTGTTGTTGAAGGCGTGACTGCATTCGTTTTTTTATTAACATTTGCATTGTATGGTTTATCAATAACCTCAGTGGCTTATAGCGTGGTATGGTGCTTTTTGATTGTCGGAAGTGCCATTGATTTGCGTTATTATATTTTGCCTGATGAGATCACTTTAATTGTGATGTGGGGTGGATTATTATTTAATTTATTCACAAATCATTTGCCAATTGATCAAGCCGTTCTTGGTGCAGTCATTGGTTATATGCTTTTATGGGGCAGTTATTGGTTGTTTAAACTTTTTACTGGCAAGGAAGGTATGGGGTATGGTGACTTTAAACTATTAGCGGCTTTAGGAGCTTGGTTTGGTGTGAGTGCGGTGATATTTATTGTTTTTGTTAGTGCATTTGTGGGTATTTTTTTAGCCGCAATGGCAAGTGTTGTATTACGTCGAGGCGTGGGGATGATTCCTTATGGCCCTGCAATTGCCGTTTCTGGCTTGCTTTATACAGTGATTGGAGAGCCATTGATTCAATGGTATGTTAGTTTATTAGTATTCCAATATTAAGGACTATCATTATTTTGATGCTTTGTGGTAGAATGTTGCTATTCGTGTCGAGTCTAAAAGAGTGAAGTATATGCAAAAAAAACGATTTTCAACAGGATTAATTGCTTTTTTAATTATTATTGGGGTTTTATTATTTATTTGGTTTTATTATGCCAGTGTTCAAAGGCATGATCGTTATCGAGCGCGTCATTTAATTAAGGACGTGTATCAAAATAAAGTCATTGAAAAGCAGTTTGATACAGGACTTGGTGTTCAAGGATTTATTTTAGCCCCGTCAGATGATCAAGCTGAGAAACAAGTGGTTTATACAACTAAACACGGTACAGCAATTATTGATGGTATATTAAAACACCCAGACCCTAAAACAGGGACTATGGTGAATATGAATCAAGCCTATCAAAACTTTTATCAACAAGATGCTAAAGCAGATAAATTATTAGAAAAAGCAGGAAAGAGCCATTATATTCAGCAAGGTCAATCAAATGCGCCACATCAATTATATGCTGTTATTGATCCAAATTGTCGGTATTGTCATGCTTTTTTTAATGCGATCCAACCAAGCATTGAAAAAGGTGATGTAGCTGTCCGCTGGATTTTAGTTGGCGCTGTGACAAAAACAAGCCAAGCGAAAGCAGCAGCAATTTTATCAAGCAATGATCCGCTTGATGCTTTAAAAGAAAATGAAACACAGTTCCATGAAGAATCTGGTGGAATTGATCCAGTTGCAAATGTAGCTGAAAAACAAAAAAATCAATTAAATGATAACTTGCAAATGGTATCTGAAGTAGGTAGTGTGCCATTTGTTGTTTTTCTTAATACACAAGGTTTTGCTCGATTTATGAAAGGGCATCAATTACCTTTAGCAAGCCCAGATATGTCAGAAAACCAGATTCAAGATATGGTCAGCGGCTTTATCGCCGTTGTAGGACAAACATGGACAAAATGACAAGTCAATTAGTGTTATGATCATCATTGTTATTTATATTGCCGTTTTATTATTTTTTTGGATTCGGACTACGGTAATGACACCGAATGATGATGCGACTGACGCCCATGTTAATGCCTTTTTAGCTTGGAAATATCAAAAAATATTATGTTATAAACAATATGCTTTTGCTTATTTTTTATGGTGGTTTTACCTATTGTGTGTTGGTTATATTTCTTCATGGTTCTTACCAGAACAAAAGCCTGAAAACGTTTCTT
>CAZAJS010000021.1:0-17189 GCA_964485635.1 uncultured Francisellaceae bacterium | reverse complement strand
ACTTCAAACAACCCAACACCTGAAAAAAATAACAAAACAACATCAACTCGCCAACAAAAAATTGAAAAAATTTGGCATTACTTACCGCTGATTAGCTTAGTTTTACTACTGATATTAATCATTAGTCAGCAAACGCAACAAACGCAAATTCGACAAATTGCTCATGCACAGCAACAATCACAACAATCAGTCACTGCCACTGCTGATCAATTACAACAAAAAATCAGTGATTTAACAAAAGATAGTACCCAACCAAATACAGCTGAAGTCCAAAAAATTCAATCATTGCTACAAAAAAATCAACAAGATTTAACTGAACAGCTTCAAAAATTGCTTATGCATACAAAAGCCAATCAAGAGCAATTAAAGCAACTCAGCGATCAGTTTGATTCTTTAGCAACACAGGTCGCCAATCAACCAGCTACGAGCCAAGATGACACCCCCGATACAATTTCATCAGAACAACAAGCAGCCTCTAAAACAGCCGATCAATCAACTGATTTACCAATTTCAAAACAATACCATATTGCGAAAGTCACTAATTATGGTGTTGTGGTTCAATCAAATGAAACAGGTCAATTTTATATTGCCCATATTGGCCAATCATTACCGGGTACTGGTCCAGTTACACTCATGACAACCAACTATTTGGTTGCTGGAGGTTATAAAATTACTGCTGATCATTCAAATGGGTCTTCTTAAATGACACAAATCACAACAAAAAATGATTTCGATAACACGACATTCATGAAAGGCTGGTATGTCATTACCGATATTGCCTCTATCCGGAAAAAAAAGCTATATGCCATCAGACGGTTTGGGCTTGATTTAGTCATTTGGCGTAATGACAAAAATCAGTTTAATATCATGTTGGATCGCTGCCCTCATCGCTCTGCTCAACTTAGTGGTGGCAAAATCAACTCACAGGGCCACTTAACCTGCCCTTTTCATGGCTTTGCTTTTAATTCCACAGGCCAATGCCAATATGCACCTGAGCTTAACCAGGAATTGCCTGGCCTGAGTGTCAAGACATTTTTTTGTCAAAATTATGGTGGCATGCTTTGGATGTATTATGGACCCGGCCAACCCCCCGAATTACAAGTAGAAGATCTTAAAACCGTTGACAAACAGTTTAAAGGTCAATTTTCTTTAACACGCCGGATATGGAATAGTCATATTACACGCTGTATTGAAAATCAACTTGACTACACACATTTGCCAATTGTTCACCACAACTCAATTGGCAAAAACGCCCATATCCCAGAAAACCCCATTTTAAAGACGTCTGAAACAACCATTGCTTTATTTAGCTCACAACAGCATGCCGATACAAAAGGCAGTACTCCTAAGTTTCGCTATGAAGCACCGAATCGGTGGTACTTAAACCTTCCTTCAAAAAAGTTACAATTAATGGCTTATTTCGTTCCTATTGATCAAACGCATACAGAAATTTTATTAGTTAGTTACCGAACATTCGGACATTGGTGGGGTATTGCTCCATTATTTAATAAGATTTTTAACACAATGAACCGATTTATCCTACAACAAGATCAGCGCGTTGTCAAAACACAAGGCACAGCGCCATCTTATACGGCAAATCATGAATGCTTGCTTCGCCATGATCATGCAATCAAAGCCTTTCGTACATTGTGGCAACAACAGTTATTATCAAAAAAAGACCATGACACAATGTTAGAAAACGAGTGAAATTAGTTTGAAAATCGCCTATTAATAAGGAATTTTTTATGAAAAAAACCCATGTGATCGACCATCCCTTAGTTCAACATAAAATTGGTTTAATGCGCGATAAATCAATCACAACCAAAGATTTCAGAGCACTTACTAGTGAATTAGCCGCCATGCTGACTTATGAAGCCACAGCACATTTTTCATTAAATACGGTTCATATTGAAAGCTGGTGCGGCCCAGTCGAGGTTAATCGGTTAGCGGGAAAAAAAGTCACCGTCGTTCCGATCCTTCGAGCAGGTCTAGGCATGCTTGATGGTGTTTTAGAGCACCTTCCCTCTGCTAAAGTCAGTGTAGTTGGAATGTATCGTGATGAAACAACGGCTGAACCTGTCCCCTATTATGCAAAGTTTTGTGATGCATTACCGCAGCGAACCGCCATTGTTATTGACCCGCTTTTAGCAACGGGAGGCTCTATGGTGGCTACAATTGATCTTTTAAAACAAAATGGATGCCAAAATATTAAAGTGCTAACATTAATTGCGGCTCCAGAAGGAATTGAAAAATTAACCCATCACCATCCTGATATTCAACATTTCACCGCCGCCATTGATGATCATTTAGATGAACATTTTTATATTATTCCTGGCTTAGGTGATGCTGGAGATAAAGTCTTTGGCACAAAGTGATTGATTGTTAAACCAGTCAAGTATCAATTCTTTTGCCAATATTGCTGAGCAACTTGACTAATGCGTTGCCCAAATAATTGTGCAGTTTGACAGTCACTGATTCCTGGCGTTGTCGTTGGGTCTTGATTATCTGATTGCGTGATCAAACCTAACGATCCACCAAGACGGTTTAATATAACAGGATTTCCCATTTCATCTTCTGATGACGTAGCAGTACCAATGCCTAACGGCACCCAAAGCATGCCTTGTTGTGCAGCAAATGTCACCATTTGCATTAAAACATTAAATTTATCACCAGCTAAACCAAATGAATTGGCAAACCCTGCTGCAAGTTTACCTTTCCATTGCTGTTGAAACCATACATTAGAACACCGATCCATAAACGCTTTAAACTGATATGGCACAGAACCCATATAGACGGGCGCCCCCATAACAATCATATGATACGGGTTTAAAACGGTGACATCTTCAAGTTGATTGACACAAATGAGTGTTGCCTGGCACCCTTGTATTTGCTCAACACCTCTTTGCACATATTCGGCTACTTTTTGTGTGTGACCTTGACCACTATAGTAAACAATAGCAATTTTGATGGGCATATGTTGTAACCGCATAAGTCATCCTTATAAAATTTAATTAAACCGGTTTAAAAATGCTTTGAGGCGTGTCAGATTTAAAACGTTGATACAATTCAATGGCATACCGATCTGTCATGCTTGCAATAAAATCACAAATCACACGCGCACGTTGCTGTTGATCCTCTGGCTGATAAGCATAAAAAACCTGACCAATATCTTCTGGTAAAAAATTGGTCTCAGGCGTTGATTCAATCAAAATATCAAATAACGTTGATAAAATCTCTCGGCCTCGATAGCGGACAATGTTCATTTTTGGCGCATTAATCACAGCAAAGTAAACCAGTAGTTTCAAAACTTCAACTTGCTTTTGCATGGCTTGTGTCAAGCATACGGTTGATAAAACAGGGCAGGCTCTGTCGAATTGTAAAGTAACACTTTGAATACAGTCATTGACCAATTTAGATGTTAACTGTGTCCGCCAATAACTTGAACCTGCTAATGCTTTAGATTGTTGATAAATATGATCAGGAGTACTATTTAAATCAATCATATCTGAAAAAATGGTTCGAATGATTTGTCTAATTTCATCTAATGAAATATCAAATCCTTTTTTTTCTGCTTGATTTTTTACCTGTTTAAGCAAAGCATCATCAGCGCTAATCATCGACATTGGAGTTAAAAATCCCCCCTTCAATGCATCTTCGATATCATAGGTGGAATAGGCAATATCATCGGCTAAATCCATGATACTGCATTCAATTGTATAAAAAGGTTTGTTAGCATAAGCAGCCGGCGAATAACCATTCAAAACATGCGATTTAATTGCTTCAACCTGCTTGGTTTCGGAAACATAGTAGCCTTTAACAATTCGATCTGGTTGATGTGAATCAACAGCTATCGGCTGATCATACTTTAATACGGCCGCTAAAGCACGATAGGTTAAATTAAGCCCACAGCGTGTATCCTGTCCTTGCTCAATTGGATGCTGTCCTGCATAGGCCCGTTTTTCGGTTCGCGTTAATAAGCGTAACGTTTGCGCATTACCTTCAAATCCGCCATAGGGGGACATCTTACGCCATAGTGCCTGCTCACCATTATGCCCAAAAGGCGGATGGCCAATATCATGGCAAAGTGCCGCTGTCTCAACCAAATCATAGTCTAAGTGAATATCATGATTTTCATTAATACGCAATGCAATGGCTTTAGCTACTTGTGCAACTTCTAATGAATGCGTTAGACGATTGCGAAAAAAATCACTTTCTAAATAAGGAAAAATTTGTGTTTTCCCTTGTAACCGACGAAATGATGCTGAATGAATTACCCGTGCATAATCGCGTCGAAACGCAGGGAAAGCTTGTTTTTCTTCTTTAGCAGATAAAAATCGTTGTCGATCACTGGTTTGGTATAACCCCATTAGCACTGCCCATTATTTCTTGGAATGATTTTTAGTTTTGCATCAATTATATTAACGTTTTCTTTGGTAAATGAATAGACTCACATTTTATAAAATCATCAGATCAATCGGTTCCCACGATGCAACTTGACGAATCCTGTCACATCATACAAAATAAGATCAAACACCTTTATCAAAAGGATATCGCTGTGAGTAAAGCAGCATTACAAGCCGCTAACTTAAAGGTTACCCAGCCACGATTAAAAGTGTTAGCCATTTTTGAAAAACACCCTGATGAGCATTTATCAGCAGAAGCAGTTTTTAATACATTAAAACAGCATGGGGATAATGTCAGCATTGCAACCGTTTATCGGGTATTAAATCACTTTGAGTCAGCTGGGATTTTACAAAAACTTCATTTAGGCCATGACCAGTCAGTCTATGAGCTTGCCCATAGTGGGCAACATGGACATATCATTTGCAGTCAATGTCATCAAATTCAAGAATTTTTTGATGATGTTATCCAAACACGACAACAAGCCATTATTGAAGCATCAGGTGGCCAACTCATTCGACATCATACAGTATTATATGTCATTTGCGCTACTTGTCGCAATAAACAAACTTAGTCATTCATTCAAATTCAGCCTATTATCAACAGCATTGTCCAAATGCGACATTAAGCTCTCGTGCCGCCTTGACATCATCTAAACGACCTACAGGCTGATGATAAGGGGCATTTTTCAAATATTCAGGATCTGTTTTAGCTTTTTGTTTAATTTCAATTAACGCCTCAATAAAAGCATCAAGCTGTTGAACGCTCTCAGTCTCAGTTGGCTCTATTAAAAAGCATTCTGGCACTAATAATGGAAAATAAACGGTTGGCGCATGGATTCCATAATCAAGCAATGCTTTTGCCACATCATTAGCACTGACCCCATAAGCTTTCTTTTCATGCGCAAATGAGATTAAAAATTCATGGGAAGCACGCCGTTGCGGTAATGTGACATCAAAACCTGCTTGTTTTAACTGTACCATTAAATAATTCGCATTCAAGGTTGCCATTTCTGATACACGTTTTAGCCCATTGCCCCCTAACATTTTTAAATAGACATAGGTGCGGACTAAAACGCCGATATTACCGGCAAAAGCGTGCAATGGACCAATACTATTTGGATAAGCTGATTGACCAACCAATTGATATTGTTGATCATCCGTTTGCTCAATCCGTGGGACTGGTAAAAAAGGTTCCAATCGATCATTCACTGCAATAGGGCCAGCTCCAGGGCCACCCCCACCATGCGGCGTGGCAAAAGTTTTGTGAACATTCATATGCATTACATCAAAACCCATAACCCCAGGCTTTGCTTTATCCATAATGGCATTTAAATTCGCCCCATCATAATACAATAAACCACCTGCTTGATGGACCATTTTAGCGACGGTTTCAATCTGATGTTCAAAAATACCCATGGTCGATGGATTGGTCAACATAATCCCCGCAGTCTTAGGACCTAATGCTTTTTCAAGTGCAATTAAATCAAGATCCCCAGTTTTTAGATCCGTGGGAATTTCTTTAACTTTACAGCCTGCCATCCGTGCTGTTGCAGGATTCGTCCCATGTGCCGCATCAGGAACAATAATTTCATCACGTTGAGAATCACCATTCGCCTGATGATAAGCTCGAATCATGGCGACACCGGCAAACTCTCCTTGAGCACCGGCACACGGTGCTAAAGAAACATGTTGCATCCCTGTGATTTCTGACAGCATATCGGATAACTCTGCCATCATCGATAACAAGCCTTGTTGTGTATCAAACTGTTGGTAGGGATGTAAATTAGTAATCGCCGGATCATGCGCACAACGCAATGCAATTCTTGGATTGTACTTCATTGTACAAGACCCTAATGGATAAAAATGGGTATCAATTGAAAAGTTTTTTTGAGACAACTGAGTAAAGTATCGGACAGTTTGCAATTCACTTAAGGTTGGGATCATTACAGAATCTTTTCGCTGACAAGATGTATCAAATCGCAGTTGTTCTTGTGTTGTCCATTGCTGTGATAGTGCACGACGACTGTCATCTGATTGTTGAAAAATCCAAGACATAATCAATTTACTCCTTCTGGGCAACAAATTGCTTTCAATGTTTTAACGTACTGATCAATATCCGACTGGTTAATAATTTCTGTTGTGCAGACAAGCAAATTATTTGCTAATGACGGATCAGTTTGCCCTAGGTCATATCCCATTTGCAATCCACTTTCTATCCCTTTTTGACAAACTTTCGCTGCCGTGACAGGAAGTTCAAGAACACCTTCATACATAAAGTTATTCGACGTTTGCACCGTAATTCCGGGAATCTTAGCCGCGTCGATGGCATCAAATAATTGACCTAAATTTTGATGGGACCGAATCGCAACTTCTTTGAGGCCTTCTGGACCTACAATGGACAAATAAATCGTTGCCGCTGTCATCATCAGGCCTTGGTTAGTACATATGTTAGATGTCGCTTTTGAACGACGAATATGTTGCTCTCGGGCTTGTAATGTTAAACAGTAACCTGTGTTACCATTGGCATCTTGGGTTTGCCCAACGATACGTCCCGGCATTTGTCGTGCCATTTGTTCAGTGGCACAAATAAAACCAAGATAAGGGCCACCACTACTTAATGGGATGCCTAGTGTTTGGGCTTCACCACATGCAATATCTGCACCGTGCTCCCCCCATTGACCTGGCGGACATAAAACCCCTAATGCTGTTGGATTTGCCATCCCAATAACAACCGCTTTTTTGTTTTTCGCCCAATCTGTGATTGTTTCATAATCTGTTAACTGGCCATAAAAATTAATTTGAGGAATAACAACTGCCGCATAATCATCACGATGCCCCGACACATCTTCAAACGTGGCTTTCCATTGTCTATTTGAGAAAGATACTTGTTCGATAATAATCCCTTGAGACTGTGTCAAAGTTTTTACAACAGACAAATAGGACGGGTGAATGATATCAGCAATCAACACTTTTTTACTTTTAATAGTTCGATTCGCACGAACAGCCATTAAAATAGATTCTGCCAATGCCGTAGCACCATCATACATTGAGGCATTTGACAAAGTCATCCCCGTTAAGGAAGCCATCATTGTTTGATAAATATAAATCACTTCTAATAAGCCTTGACTCGCTTCTGCCTGATACGGGGTATAACAGCTATAAAATTCGCCCCGTGATATTAAGTCAATAACAGCCGACGGCGTATAATGAGCATAGGCTCCAGCGCCAATAAATGGGATCAATTGCTGATTTTCTTGACATTTCTGTAAAAAAACACGATGCATTTGACATTCATTTAAACCATCTGGCAAATCAAGTTGGCTCTTCTCTCGGATCGATTGTGGAATTTCATCAAACAACGCTTCAATATCAGACACACCTATTTTCTCAAGCATCTGATTGATATCACCATTTGTATGTGGAATAAAAGGCATAGCCACTCCTTGACTATTAAGTAATCATTAAACAGTTGACCAAATTACGACAATTCTATTTATACTTCATCATCTTCAGCAATTTTTGCTTGATAAGCTTCTGCTGATAATAATGCATTTAATTCATCGATGTTTGATAATTCAATTTTAAATAACCAACCTGACTCATAACAGTCTTCGTTAACTTGGCCAGGGTTCGACTCTAACGCTTCATTAACAGCGATGATTTTACCACTGACTGGGGTGTAGACATCTGATGCTGATTTAACTGACTCAATGACACAAACATCATCGCCTGCTTCAACTTCTGTACCGACTTCTGGCAATTCAACAAAAACAATTTCACCAGTTTCTGCCTGTGCAAAATCATCAATCCCACATGTCGCGACATTATCCTGAACATCGACCCATTCATGAGTTGGGGTATAATATAAATCGTTGCGAACTTCCGCCATTCTTTTTCTCCTTATTCACTTAATATATGATGATTGATATCAACCATTATAGTGGCTGATAGACTTTTTTTCCTTGCCGAATAAATGGCAATTTAACAAGTGTTGCATCTAATAATTTTTTACGAATCTCAACATGTGCTTGTCCTTCAATAGGCTTTTCCACACGAACAAAACCAATACTTTGTTGCAGAATTGGCGAGAACCCACCACTCGTGACAACCCCTTTTTGTTGTTTTTCAAGCATCACAGTTTGACCAGGGCGAAGCATGCCTCGTTCATTCAGCAATACCCCACAAAAACGATAAATACGAGGTTGTTTTTCAAACGCTTGTTTCCCGATAAAATCACGCTCTTGAGTGATTGATACACTCCAGCCTAAACCACAATCAACAGGTGTTAGTGTTTGATCCATATCCTGACCATATAAATTCAATCCTGCCTCAAGACGCAATGTATCACGTGCTCCTAAACCACAAGGGGTAACTTGCTGTTGAACAAGCTGTTGCCATAATTTCTGTCCTATTTGAGGTGGCAAACAAAGCTCATAACCATCTTCACCAGTATACCCTGTCCGAGCAATCATGACCCCCTGATCAATCATCACTTCAAATGATTTAAGCTCAGGTAATGGTTGGTTTAATACTTGTTGTATTGCTTGCTGTAGATAACCAGCGGCTTTCGGTCCTTGTATGGCAATGATTGCATGATCTGGCATGGGATGAATCACGGCATCAAAATCAACAATATGTTGTTGTAGCCAAGCCACATCCGTATATCGATTGCCTGCATTCACAATGACACGAAACCAATCATCGGATAATTGATAAACAATTAAATCATCAATAATTCCTGCTTGATGATCAAGCATGCACGTATATAATGCTTTGCCAGGTTTTATCTTAGCAACATCATTAGCTAACACATACTGCAAAAATGCTTTAGCTTGTGTTCCATAACAATCAACTGCCATCATATGGCTGACATCAAACATGCCAACTGTTTGTCTGACAGCTTGATGTTCTTGGATTTGAGACCCATAGTGAATTGGCATTGACCAACCATGAAAGTCTACTAACTTTGCGTCTAACCTTTGATGATCTTGATATAAACATGTTTGTTTTAATGACATCTTTACGCTCTTTAATAGAAAGTTAAAAATATGCAAATAGCATATCAGAAAATCTGGCTTTTTGAGTATAGTTGTTAGCATTCAGTAAATGAAATCAAGATAATTTGTGACACTAACCCTATTGCATATCCGTAATTTCCGCTACAATTGTGATTAATTTTTAATTGATCATCGATAGATTGGAACTGAATTATTATGTTTTTATTTTATAAGCTTAATCAAGCCATTTACCCAAGCTTGTCTTCCGAGTCACGGGCTGACTTAGCAAAAGCTTTTTTGTTTGCTGCAGATGCACATGAAACACAAACACGTAGCTCAGGAGAACCTTATATTACTCATCCTGTTGCTGTCACATGCTTACTTAGTCAATTACATACAGACCGCGATAGCCTTCTTGCCGCTTTACTTCATGATACGATTGAAGATACGCCTGTCACACGTCAAGACATTGTTAATGTATTTGGAGAAAAAACAGCTGAACTCGTTGAAGGCGTCACGAAACTAACACAAATTGAATGTCGCTCAAAAGTCGAAGAGCAGGCAGAAAATATTCGTAAAATGATTTTAGCAATGGTTCATGACATTCGTGTTATTTTTATTAAATTAGCAGATCGACTTCACAATATGTCTACATTGATGCCATTAAGGCCTGACAAGCGTCGGCGAATCGCACAAGAAACGTTAGATATCTATGCCCCAATTGCACATCGACTCGGGATTCATCATTTCAAAAATAAATTTGAAGATTATGCTTTTGAAGGCATTTATCCATTGCGTTATCGTATTTTAAAAGAACGTGTCACACATGCTCGCAAACAACGATATAAATTATTTAATAAAATCTTAGAAAAGCTACGCAAAAATTTAAGTCCTACCATTGTCGATGCAAAAAAAATTACAGGACGTCAAAAACATTTGTATAGTATCTATCGGAAGATGCGTGATCGTGGCATGGTTTTTTCAGAAGTCATGGATTTATATGGTTACAAAGTCGTTACGAATCAAACAATGGACTGTTATCAAGCCTTAGGCATTGTTCATTCTCTTTTTAAGCCCATTCCTGGTCGCTTTAAAGATTATATCGCCTCACCTAAAGCTAATGGCTATCAAGCCCTGCATACAACCGTTTTTGGTCCTTATGGCGTCCCCATTGAAGTTCAAATTAAAACAAAACAAATGGATTTAATGGCTGAAAGAGGAGTGGCGGCACATTGGCTATATAAATCTGAAACACTGTCTCAATCACAGGCACAAAAATGGTTAGAAAAATTATCAGACCTTCAACAACAAGCTCCTTCTTCTGTGGCATTTGTCGAAAGTGTTAAGCTTGATTTATTTCCAGATGAGGTCTATGTATTTACCCCACAAGGTGAAGTCATTGAGTTACCGCGACAAGCGACTTGTGTTGACTTTGCTTACCATATTCATACGGATGTTGGCCATCACTCAATTGCAGCAAAAATTAACCACAAGGTTGTTCCCCTTCATCAAACATTGACTCATGGTGATACGGTTGAAATCATTACCGATTCAAAGGCTGAGCCTGATCCTTCTTGGTTGAAATTTGTTAAAACAAGCCGTGCTAAACATGCGATCAAAAGTGCTATCAAACAGTATAAAACACAACAAGCTCAAGATATTGGCCAAGAGATTATTAATCGACAATTACGTAATCAACAAATTGATTTAGCCAATATTGATAAAAGCCGTCTACAACAAGCTCTTGTTAGTGCCGGTTGTTATAATATGACAGACCTTTATCAAAAAGTTGGATTAGCCGAAATCACTCCAGATCATTTTATTGCCCACTTAACTGATAATGACACCCAAACTATTGAAAAACAAACTCATATTATCAGACAACCAGATGGACAAACATTATGTCAAATATGTTGCCCTGTTCCGCAAGATGCCATCATGGGCCAAATGGTACCTCAACAAGGGCTCGTCATTCACCGGTTATCTTGTCCGGAACTACAATACAAACAGGCCAATCAGCCGGTTTCTGTTTCATGGCAACCGGATCAGAATGCCACCTTTCAAGTTAAACTTTATTTAACTTTGAAAAACCAGAAAGGGGCCATCGCCCAAATTACAAAATTAATTGCAGACCAACAAGTGACACTCAGTCATTTACAAGTCCATCATGCAGATCAACAGCTTGGATACATTGAAGTCATTTTTGAAGTCTCAAATAAAGAACAACTTGATACTCTGAAAAAACATATTCAAGGATTAGATATTTGTATTGACGCTTCTAGAAAACCGACTTTTACTCAAACAAACGCCGACCAGTAAAAGCATATGTTAGGGTTTGTTGATCTAAATATTCAACCTCGCCACCTGAGGGAACACCAAATCCAATTCTAGAAACTTGAATCGTTTGATCCTGTAGCATTTGACGAATATAGCTCGCAGTTGTCTCCCCTTCGACGGTAGAGCTTAATGCTAAAATTACTTCAGAAATACCTGCTGCCTGAATATGCTTAGCTAATTGGTTTAAATTAAGCTTTTCTGGTGTCATCCCATCTAACGGGGAAATTTTTCCATGTAAAACAAAATACTTCCCTTGATAAATTGAAGCATTTTCAATGGTTAATAAGTCCATCATCGTTTCAACAATGCAAATTTGCCCATTATTTCGGTGGTCTTTATGACAAATATGGCAAGGATCACTTTCACTTAATGCATGACAAACTGAGCAATATTTGACATTATCTAAGGCCTGTTTTAACCCTTGCTGTAGTCGTTGGCCACCATCAGGATCTTTGTCCATTAAATATAAAGCCATTCGTTGAGCAGTTTTTTGACCAACTCCTGGTAATACGGTCAAAGCATCAATCAGTGTTGCAATCGAAGGAGAGAATTGTTTCATAATATTAGCGAGAATTCCTGAATAATTAAAATGGCATCTTAAAGCCATCTGGTAAATTTAGACCTTCCATATTTGGACCAGCTTCTTGTTGCGCTTCTTGAACTTTAGCAATTGCAGCATTTGTCGCTGCGGCAACTAAGTCTTCTAAAACTTCTTTATCTTCTTGTAATAAACTTGGGTCAATTGCCACATTATTGACACTATATTGCCCTGTCATCGTAACAGTAACCATATCACCACCAGCGCTGCCCTGAACTTCTAAATCTTTAAGTTTTTCTTGGCTTTCTTTCATTGCTTCCTGCATTTTTTGAGCTTGTTGCATTAATTTGTTCATATCCATAATCATCTATCCTTTTTATTCAATGAGCACTGAGTCTATTAGGATAGGATGATCCTTAAAAAAATGCAATTTTTTTGCCCCTTTATAGAAAGCAAGCCTAAACCATCATTGTACTTGCTTAACTTATTCGACCACATAATGGCGACAGCAAATTTTTTGATGTGGGCGAATAGCAATTGAAAGTATTTGGTCATCAAATAAGTGTGTTTGATAAGCAATATCATTGTCAAACATCGGCAACCAATTCCCGTTTTGTTGGTAAGCAAATGGATATTGTCGTAATCCTTTTGCAATTCCTTGTCCAGTCATTTTAACGGTTGCTTCTTTTAATGTCCATAATCGTAAAAAGGCTAATGATTGCTCATTTTCTGGTAAATGTTTAATCGCATCGGCTTCCTGCTGATCAAAAAATTGTTGTGCAATGTCAGTGGGTGCTAAATTCAGTTGTCGATCACAAGATTCAATATCAATACCAATTTTGCCAGTCTCAACCACGGCCATGACTAACCAACGGTCATTATGTGTCAGATTAAAATCAAGCTGTGAATGATTGAGTAAATAAGGTCGCCCTTGATCCGTTTTTTCAAATGTTGGTTGCTGAATGTTCCAATAGGTTTCAAATACATGACAGCGTAACCACTGCGAGATCACTTTTTGTCGTTTTGCTTGTTGTTCAGCAACCTTTTGAGTTCTATCTAACGATTGCCAATATAGATAAACCACTGACGATGAAATATGATTCGTATTCACGCTCATAAAAACAAAAGTAAAAGCATGAGAAAAGAAAAACCACCGCCAACGCCTAAAGCAAAGCCAATGGTATCATCATTTTTATCATCAGATGAATGGCCGTCACAATAAACACCCCGATCAGCAAATACTTTTGCCACGGTTGTTGGTGAGTCTCCTAATTGATAAGCTGCATTTAACAGCCCACAAAGCCCTGTATTAAAATCAGTCGTTGGCGTCCACTGTGATAGGTTTGCTTGTAAAAAAAGCTGATAGGCTTTTGCAACATTCCAGCCTGGTTGCTGAACTAATTCATAAAACGCTTTATTGTACACCCCTGCTGCATGATGAATTCCCATACCTGGTTGATAATTTGACGCATTTTCAATGGACTGATGATCTGCTGGCGGGTTTTTGAGAGATCGGATAAAAAATGGATCTTGTAACGTAATTGTCCCACCAACCACAAAATGATACGTTGACCAATCATATTGCTTTTGTAATTGATCATATAGTGCCATTGCCGTAATATCTGAAAAAGACTCATTAATTGCCCCTGCTTGACCATAATTATTAAGCCTTGAGTTTTGCCCCGTCACAATATGCCCTACTTCATGCGAGACAACAGATGCACTTGCAAATGTTACATATCTGCCATCAGTGGGGTTTGTCCCAATCCAAATTTGAACTGGGTAGGCTTGACCATTAAAAAAGCCTTTTCGTGGCAAGACATAAGCTGAATCAGCTTTCACATGCGTAAATGCTTCAATAGGTGCAGGCCATGATCCTGAATAATCATATTGGTTTTTTAACAAATCAACGGTTTTCGTCACCCATTGATAGCTATCACTTAAAGGAGAAAATGCCGTTTGGCCATCCCCGCTAACCGAGTCATTAAGTCCATTATTACAATTAAACTGATAAACATTTAACCCATCCATAATTTCTTGTGTTGAAAATAATGGGGCAGAGCCAAATGTTGTTAAATTATAATCCTGAACAATTTCTGAAAATGTGCGATTATTTAAATCATAATTTCGAACAATGCCATTATCTAATTGACACTCACTATTATTGCGCTGGACGACCAATGGGCCATACTCAAAGGATTGACTTGGATTTGATGTAAATGAATAATCATTATCACGTTGATTTGATTGACCAGTAAAGGCGTCAAATGATGTCCCTGCAGGCTGATGATCAAGCCCATGGTTAAAAGCAATCATATTATAGGACTTAAAAACCTTGCCAGTATTCGCATTGATCACCATCATTTGAAAATAAGGCCGAGTTGCGTCATAGGCACTGATTTTTATTTGATAAGCTAAATAAGCTTGATCGGTATTTGGGTCAATATAAATAACTTTTTTGATGCCACCTTGGGGAACTTGATTTGCTTGATAGTTGATACTTGCTTTAGGATGCGTTTTTTTAAAATATTGCATGGTCTTTTCATAGGCTTCATTTTTTGATAAATCAGGGGTTAACTGGTTAATATCTTGTTCAATCCCTTTTACTAAAGTGCCGGTCATAGTCTGATGACCATTACGGTTATGGACAATAATTTGATGTCCTAAAATCGGAATATTGTGATAGCGTTGCCGATATCTTGTTGTCACTAAAGTCTGTTTTTCTGCCTTTAACGAGCCATTATCTGATTGTTTTGAACGAATATGTTGTACTAATGGTTCAGGATTAACAGGCTGTAAATGATAAGGTGTTTGATAATCTGGGGTTGTGCCTACCGGATTTTGTAAAAATACATTTGATTGTGTTGAGCTAACAACCGGATAATTTTGTAAAGGAGTTGCCTTGACAGGACGTTTAAATTGATCAACTTGGGCTGTGAAAGCTATATTAGTTTGTATAATCATTGACAATACAATGATTTTTTTAAAATTTCGATTCATTAATATAATCCTTGTTAAGGTACATAAGGAGGTATTTGAAAAATAAAAATACTGCAAATAAAAAGATAAAAATCATGTGTAAATTCATACAAACGTCATAATCAAGATATTATCACTATTGAGTTAACCACTAAATAAAGCATACTGTGTCATAACGATTAAAATGCCTGGTAAAACGCCCAATAAAACCAGCAACATACTATTAAATGTTAATACAAATGACCCATCACCCAGCATATGGCCTTGAACTTCATCTTGTTGTGCTAACATTGTATCAGTTGGTTTTTTAAAGTACATTGCTTTGACAATCCGTAAATAGTAAAAAGCACCAACAACAGATAATAATAAAGCATAGCATGCAATAATGTAGTGCTGCTGACCGATTAATCCAAGAATCACAAAAGCTTTAGCCATAAAGCCTGCTAAGGGTGGAATCCCTGCCATTGAGAATAAGATAATTAGCATAATAATCGATAACCAACGGTTTCGGTCACCTAATCCATTAAAATCCTCAATAACATTCAATTGATAACCTTTTGTCTCGGCAATGGTTAAAACACCAAATGCAGCAGCGGCTGATAATACATAAACCATTAAATAAAAAAGTGCCTTCATTACACCAATATCTAAAGGTGTTAATGTTAAGGCTAACAAAACAAACCCAATATGTCCGACTGTTGAAAAACCTAAAATACGACGAACATTGGTTTGTGCTAAAGCTACAATATTACCTAAGAAAATAGAAACAATCGCAACGACCATCAAAATTTCATGCCATGTCGTTTGTTGGCTCATCAGACCAATGGAAAGAATGTGGATCAACATTCCAAATACAGCAACTTTAGGAATTGTGGAAACAAACGTGGTAATCGGTGTTGGTGCGCCTTCGTAAACATCCGGAACCCACATATGAAAAGGGGCAACACCCAGCTTAAATAGCATGGTGACAATCATTAAGACCATTGCAACGATCACTAATGACATGTCTGATGCTTGATGGGTCATTAAATATTGATGGATGCCTGTTAAATCAAGCTGACCTGTTATTCCATAGATAAATGAAATACCATATAGCAATAGGCCTGAACCAACAGCGCCCATTAAGAAATATTTAATTGCAGCCTCAGCGCCATTACCATCCGCTTTTTTCATTGCAATCATGGCATACATTGGAAGTGATAATAACTCTAAACCAACATAAATAACTAATAAATTATGTCCGCCAATCAACACAAATGCCCCAAGCATCGATAATAATGCTAACGCATAAAACTCACCTGATTGCATTTGATAGTGAGTTATATAGTCCCGGGCATAGACAAAAACAAAGACACCAATTAATAACGTAAACACCTGTAACATGTAAGTGACACCATTGACCATGGTCATACCACCAAAACCACTGGCAATACCCATTTCATGTTGCCAAAAAATAGCCCATGCCCCTAAAGCGAGTGTTAACTGTGCAACCACATAAGCAATATGCTTAAAGCAACGTCCAAAAAAGAGATGAAGCATTAAAACAGCAATAGCACCAATTGCCAATGTTATTTGCGGAAGTACGGCAAAAAAACTTGTTAACATATCTATTCCATCTTTACCTTATGTTGAACTTAAGCACCTGCGGCACCACTAACCACGGCATGAGATGCCGCATGCGAAACACTTAAAATAGTCTGCGGAAATAATCCAAAGAATATAACAGGAACCGCTAATAATGTTAAGACAAAAATCTCTAAGCCTGAAATATCTTGTAAAGCAGAAACTTTTTGACTCACGACTTTTCCAAAGAATACGCGTTTATAAAGCCATAAGGTATAACCAGGAGCAATCACTAATGTTAAGCCCGCCAATAATGCTACCCACGGTGCGTATTTAAAGACAGATAAAATAATTAGAAACTCCCCAACAAAT
>CAZAJS010000020.1:0-17528 GCA_964485635.1 uncultured Francisellaceae bacterium | reverse complement strand
CCTTGTTGTACAATGACCGCTTCCCAATTAATTGTATCTAAATTAGGTGCTTGTAAATCCTCTAAGCTCACCTCTGTAGCATGAGCTTCAGTTAAATTAAAAATCAATAAATTAGCTTGCCAATCCCCATCCTGTAGTGACCAGCCAACTTTTAAATGCCACGGCTCTGCCCCTGCAGCAGGCAAGTTTGCTGTTACAGTTTGATTGTCAATCGACTGATACTCTAAGGTCTCACCATTGACTTGAAAGTGACCAATCTGCCCCACCGTAATATTATTCAACGCATCATCTGCATTGACTTGAGCCGCATCTAATTGAGTAATGTTGACACTAGGGACCATAACAGGAATAAAGTCAACCGGCTGATTCCGTGTATTAACCCATGCTGGTAAATCGACGATTGCTTGATATTCTTGTATGATTCCTTGATCGGGTGTAACCGTTAAATCGGCAATAAAACGACCACTGACACTGCGATGATATAAATTATTACCCAGCCATTGATAACGTTTAAATAATCGATCTAATGTTAAGCTTGCCCCATTGACTTGATCTGTTTTTTGTTCAAAAACGGCGGTATTAAATGGAATATTTTCAGGAATGAAATCTGATAATTCATTAGAGATAAACGTACTGGCTAATGCTTGTTGGTCACTGCCTTGATAAAGCGCTCGGCTTTGTTGTGCTGTGGTTTGCACCACATAGAGTAAACTAGAGGCTAATACCGTGACAGCAGCAACAACAATCAGAGCAATAATAATCACATGCCCCTGTTGACGTTTGATAAAATGCTTCAATGAAAATATCCATATTTTTAATATTCGACGATAAGTTAATTTATCATAAAATGACCAATCAGTTCAATTCTAATTTACATTTTAAAAAAGGATTCTTTAAAAATGGTTTAAGCGTGATGGTACAATGATCAGTTAATGAATTAATACCGACCAGACTAACGTCGTTAAATCTGGTTTTTGCAAATTTTTTAAACTAATATTGCTGACTTTTGCTTCAGCCGCATTAAAAATCATTAAATAAGCTTGCCAATGACCACTATCTAATACCCAGCCAACCTGTAAATGCCATGGGCCGGCATTTGTATCGGGTAAACTGGTACTCGCCGTTTTTCCATCAAAAGTCTGATACGCTAAGGTGGCATTATGAATGGCAAATCTGCCTACCTGGCCAACTTTTGTATTATCTAATTGTTCATTCTCATCTGTTTGACTCGAGGTTAATGTATTGACATGGACCGCCGGAACAATCATAGGAACCGCATCTGTCGTTTGATTCATTAAACCAGACCAAACCGGCAAATTAATCACAGATTGATAGTGTTTAACACGCCCTTTCGTTGGTTCCAAAGTTAAATCTGCCTTAAAATACCCAATGGCAATCGGATGATATAAATCAATGTTGTCCCATCGATAGGACTTAAAAAGACGATCAAGCGTCAAATCAGTATCATTGATATGGGCTGTTTTTTGTGGAAAAACGGATGTTTCAAAAGCAATATTTTTATTGATAAATCCGCTTAACTCGCCGGTCATTTGCGTATCCATCAAGGATTGTTCTTGACTGTTATAATAAAGAGCATGGCCTTTTTGTGCGGTTGATTGGACAATATAAAGCAAGCTTGAGCACAATATTGTTACCGCGGCAACAATAATTAAGGCAAAAATAATAATATGTCCTTTTTGCTGTTTCAAAAAAGACGATGATTGTGTTGTTTTCAAGCTCATGATCAATATCAATTAAATCGTTGAATTATATAATAAGGCATTTAATGTCCATGAATCTAGGTTAAATTACGTCGGATTGGGATGACAATATCAAAATTTTCTGAACCATCACCACGATCCATTGTCACGGTAAACCGTAACCCTTTGACTAATCGATACCATTGATTACGATATGCTTGATCATTATCGGCTTGTACGGCTTGCCAACCACCATCATCGGTGTAATATTGAATTTGCATGTCCGATACATGATTGATAATGGGATAGGTCTGCTGGAGATTTGCGCTTGTGCCAAATATATGACGTTCATATAAAGCATCAATAGCATTGCCTTGGTTATCTTGCTCTCCAGTTGGTGCGATATAATAAACATTTAAATAGTAGCGCCCTAAAAAACTATCCACAGGAAAATCATGATTTGGTGCACTTTGAAGCTCAACTGTTCCATTATTTTCATCACTACTAGTAGCCACAAGGGATGCTGAGGCCAATGACGGTGTCATGAGCATTAATAATCGATTAGCTCGAACGGCAAATCCAATATCAATCTGAGTATCAGCCGCAGCAATGGGGTCATTGGTCGTCATATATCGATTAATGCCTTGAACCATCAGCACATCTGTATTAGCGGTTTTACCACTAGTTAAATCCGCATTTGCCATCTGACTCGTTGCATAAATCGGCGCATAATTAAAGATATTGATTGGCGCAATACCATTAGGTTGTATCGTTCCCTCTACCCATTGGCCAAGTGCAAATCCACCTGGCAGACCACTTTGGTTAATACTGGTTTTAAATAGTTGCTGAACAATTCCAACATTGGTGGTATAGACAAATTTATTAATGGTTTTTGTATACTGACGCATAATATCAAAATACAAGGCCACTGACATTGTCACCGTAAATACACCGATGGCAATCCCAACTAATAATTGAACCAATAACACGCCACGTTGCTTATCATAAGGTTTATGATGTATCACGATTAAGCCCCATGGAATACTGTTCTTGTGACCGTCATATCTTCATTTTCATTTCGAGCTTCAAAGACATTATCTTGCAAGCTTAGCTGCCAGCTTGGCAAATCTGACGTATCAATGGCATTGCCCGTAATCCGACTTTCCGCAACACGATTGTCAAGCACTAAGTTAATTTCCACATATGATTGATTATACCTTGATGCTCGAATACTTCTTAGCATCACAACCATAAATGATGCCACAACAAACACAATTAACCCTACCCCAATAATCACTTCAACCAGACCAAATCCTGAAGTTTTTTGGGTTCGGGAGGCAAAAAGCACAAAGATTCCCTAATGTGTTATGAATGACCTTGTTCCCTTTATAGCAAAATTCTTTATAATTGACAATCGATATAAACCAACTATTAATCAAATTTATATGATGGCATCTGCATGGCAACGTCTTGTCAAACAAACACTCATTCTTTCAATTGTTTTTTGGCTTTTATTTATTTTCCTATCCCTATCTATTGATGCACCACTGCTTAATTTGGTCAAAACCTTTAATGAGCCGGCAGGATTGATTACACTCAGTCATTTAGCCAGTGAGATTTTTTCCACGGAGGTGTGGGCAGGTATTTTGCTTGTTGTGATGTTTGTTAATTTATGGTACTACAGTCAACACCATGTTGTATCTCGACGTTTATTATCGATTGCTCTGTCCTTAATTTTTGCAATTGGTTTAACCTTATGCCTAAAAATCTTGCTCGGACGACAACGCCCATCATTTGGTCAGGGGCATTTATCATGGTTTCGTTTTGATGATGCGCATCATAGTTTCCCTTCTGGCCATACCGCATTGACAACAGCCGGCATGCTTGGTTGGTTATGGGCTTTAAAACGTGCTAAACAAAGACGTTGGACTTATTTAGTCATCTTTATTATTTTCATTGTGGCAGTGTCACGCGTTTTGGTGATCCGTCATTTTTTATCAGACGTAATTGGTGGTATCTATATTGGCATGATCGCCGCCCTTTGGGCGAAAGGTTGTTGTCACTGGCTACAACAACACTCAAGGCTTATGCCATAATCCAAAGACAACATCACCTGCCGATTGGTATTTGATATTCATCAGCTGACTGTCGTTAACCAGGCGTTGTTGTCGTTTTGACATTTCAATATAGATCCATGTATTAGAAGTAATAGATTCATTGGTTAAGACTGCCTGAATACTTTGTGCCAATAACTCGGTTGCAAAGGGAGGATCTAAAAAAATTAAATCCACTGGATCAGTCCATTGAGCTAACTGGTCAATCGCATTTGCCTTGATGATCTTGGTTTGTTTAGACACTGAAAAAGCATCTGCTTGTCGCTTTAAGGCTGTCACCACGCGATGGGATTGATCAATCATTGTGCAAAAGGCTGCTCCCTGTGATAAACTTTCAAATCCAAGCACACCAGTTCCCGCAAACGCATCAAGACAATGCCAACCAGCTAAATGCCCTCTTAACCAATTAAATAATGCTTCTCGAACTCGTGATGTCGTGGGCCGTAACCCTTTAATGCCTTGGGTAATACTCAACGGTCGTCGCTTGAATTGACCGCCTGTAATATAAACTCGAAACATAGCTGATGTCATTGACTTATTCTCTTAATTTCCAAAATAGTAAGACTAAAATGATTAAAAAAATGATAATCGGAATTGAGGCGCCTAATAATGGCGGTAAATGATAAATCAAACTCACGGGGGCAAAAATTTGATTGATCAAATAAAATGCAAACCCAAGTAACGCCCCAATAATTAATTTAAAACCAACGGCTGAGGAACGTGTCGATCCTAATGAAAATGGCACGGCCATTAACATTAGAATAATTAAACTTAATGGCTGAAAAATGGTTTGCCAAAATTTCAGTGAGACAGCTGCATCATGCTGTTGTGTCGTCCACATATAAGTGGCTAGCTGATTAAAGTTCAAGTAACGCTGATTCAACTGTGTAATATTTAAAATATCTGGTGGCAATAAATGGTCCATATCCATGGTTGGGTAATATTGTTGAGCTAAAGGTTCCGTATCCAAGGTTAATACATTGACATCTTTTAATTTCCATTGGTCATCATTTTGATAGTGGGCTTGCTTGGCACTAGCTACTTGCGTTAGTTGATTATTTTTAACTGTATAACGCTTAAGATTTGCGACTTTGCCGCCAGCTTGTGTTGTATCACCAATAAAAATAAACCGATTTTTCTGATGCAACCACAAGGATTTCGCATCATAAACTGAAAGGCTGGCATGTTTTTGTGTTTGCGTTGTTTTATAAATCGCCCCTTGTTTTTGTGTGGCTGGCACCCAATAACCACCCACCAAAAAGGTCAATACGCCAATAATCACCCCTGCTAGAATCACACCTGAGCCAATTTTTAATGTTGATTGGCCTGTGGCACGCATCACGATTAATTCACTATTATTGGCTAATAATCCTAACCCCATTAAACTGCCAATTAATCCACAAACCGGCATGATCAAATACAAATTATAAGGGACTTGATATAATACATAAATAAAAGCTGATAAGGCATTATATTGGCCTTGTCCAATATCACCCGCCTCACTTAAATAGCTAAAAATCATAAAAATGGCACTTAAGGCCACAACAATCATCACCGTTGTAGCAATGACAGTTTTACACACATACAAAGTCAGTCGTTTAAAAATCATGACAAAGAAACTCCCAATCCTGTTTGTTGACGGATTGGCCCTTGATATTTTTTAAGAATCACCAGCATGATCATTGCAAACACAATATGAACCCACCAAAGCCCAATCCATGTCGGCAAAATGCCACTGACAATCCATTTTTTCGATAATGATAATAAATTAAAATAAATAATAAAAATCAACACCCCAGGAACAATTCGACGATAACGGCTTTGTCTTGGCTGAATCTTTGAAATAGCTAAGGCAATTAATAAACTGACCCATAAAATCAAAGCAAAACTAATACGCCATTGCAATTCGGCTTGATAATCAAGCCGATGGCTATTGAATAACTCTGTCGTCGGAACCCCTTCAATCGAGGTATCATCTTTTGGATCAACCTTCCCAAATATAAAGCGCTCTAATCGATTAAACTGGCCTTGTAGCACAGTTTTATCGTTCGAATCAATTTGATAATAATACCCATTTTCTAATACAACAAAGCGATTCTGATTGGCATGCACTTCAATCCAGCCTTTTGGCGCTGTAACGATCATTTGTTGCTGATTTTTGCTGTTTTTTTGATATAGAAATATATCATATAACATGCCATTGTGATCTGTCTTGTCAACATAAATCACTTGATTTCCAGAACCAATCGATGTCATTTGCCCAGGTGTTATAAAACTTTCAACAGACTGTGTCTTAGAGGCTTGCTGGACCAAAGTATAATTTTGATCTACCACGGGCAACACCCATAATGTTAGGACTAATTGAATTAAAAATAGGCTTCCAACAATCCAAGCATTCGCTGCAAATAAGCGCAACCAACTAAATCCACAAGCAAAAGCAACTGTTAGTTCGTTATTTGCAAACCATTTACCATAAACTAATAGCATCGAAAAAAATAATGACAACGGGATTAAGTAAGCAATATATTTTGGCAACATCACACCAATTAGCTGAAATACGACATTGCTTGAAACATTCTGACCTGAAAAAATGGTTAAATAACGCATAACCATATTGCTGATCACAATGACCAATAAAATCAATAACGTCAGCAAAAACATATGCATTAAGTCACGATTAAAATAACGGGAAAGTAACACAGGCCATGCCAATTTCGTCGATCAATGATGCTAAGCATTTTAGCGTGTTTTGATGAAAATGATAAGAGGCTTTACCATTTTATATCCAGAAAGATCCCTGACATGATTTGATCGGTTCAATCAATGAATAATAAATTTAAATAAGGGCTTGCAACGTTATTTTAAATGCTTACAATAAATGAAGATAATTCATAAACCTTATTTATTTTAGTCGATTGAAAGGACTTGTAATCATGAGCTTTAGTGCTTATTTACTAATTAGTATTATTCCTTTGTTTTTTTGCCATGCAAAATGGCGGCAAACTAGCGCTATTTTAAGCCTTTTATGGCTGATTCCTATTTTTGCTGCCTCTTTAGGGATATGGCACTTTTCAACCAACCACCCCTTCGTTTGGTCACATCTTTTAGATATTCGTTTGACCTTTCATATCGATGGGTTAAGCCGATTATTTCTTACTTTAATTAGTGGAATTGGAATTTTAATTTTTTGTTATGCCATTAGTTACTTTTATGGACAATGGGAAAAACTTGCTCGTTTAGTTTTTATTCTCCAATTATTTACTGTAAGTATGGTTGGCATTGTCACGAGTAATAACTTAATCATTTTATTTTGCTTTTGGGAAATGACAACGTTGACCTCATATTTATTGGTTCAATTTGATTACACTGACGCACAAGCGCGTCAAGCCTCTTTTAATGGCATGTTTTTGTCTGTTTTTGGGGCATTATTTATGTTAGTTGGATTGATTTTGTTACACCTTAGCTTTGGAACATGGGATGTTTCATCCATGATCCAACAAATAAGCGTAAACCACGGTATTTTGAATCATCCTCAGATGAGCTGGGCTTTCTTTTTGATTTTACTCGGTGCCATGACCAAATCGGCACAATTTCCATTTCATTTTTGGCTAACCGGTGCAATGAAAGCCCCCACACCTGTCAGTGCCTTTTTGCATTCTGCAACGATGGTCAATGCTGGGGTCTATCTATTGGCACGATTGCATCCTATTTTTGATCATAATGCTTTTTGGTATCCAAGCTTAGTTACCGTTGGTCTTGTTACTATGAGTATTGCCGGCATACTTTCTTTGCTTTATCGGGATTTAAAATCTATTTTAGCATATACCACCATTTTTTCTCTTGGGGTGATGTTTAATTTATTATCAGGTAGCTCTTCGGCCGTCATTGAGGCATTAGTTGTTTTTATCTTTATCCATGCATTATATAAAGCAGCTTTGTTTATGATGACGGGTATTTTAGACAAGCAATATCAAACACGTGATATTGATGCTTTAAAAGGTGCTGGACGCCATCATATTGGGATTGGTATTGTTGCCATTGTTGGCTGTTTAACAATGGCCGGTATGCCGCCTTTTTTTGGGTTTGTCTCAAAAAGCCTTATCTATGAAGCAAAATTGGCCTATAGCGACTGGTTATCTGTTATATTAACGATAATAAGTGTTTTAAGTAGTATTGCCATTGCCATTGCTAGCTTTAAAATATTACTAACACTATGGAAAAAGCCTGATCCACATGCCAATATCAAACCAGCCTATCCAAATAAAATGCGCAATGCTTTTTGGCTTCCTTTACTTTTAGCATTAGCTATTTTGATCAGTAGCTTTATCCCAAGCTCTATTGGGGCTATGTGGATCAAACCAGCCACACTAAGTATTTTGCCAAGTCATCATGAAATTGGCATCCAAGCATTTTCTTGGGCATCATTAGGCATGGCAGAATGGATTTGTTTTGGGATTATTTTCGGTGGTTTACTGGGTTATTGGGCGTTTAAATGGATCAAAAGGTTTTTTCAAAAAATTCATTTTGTCCAATGGATTAATACACAGTGGGGATTTGAAAAAGGGTTTGATCAGTTTTTGCTTTTAAGCAAAAAAATAACGAATGGGTCTCAAGAGCATAGTATTACAACGCATGTTCAAACCCTTTTTATCACAGTTATCATATTGATGGGGCTAACATTGATTCCAGGTTACCATTCAATATGGCCAAAGGCAGATGCCCTTTTTGCACAATGGTCATGGCTTGATATCGGGTTTAGCAGTATGATTGTGATCAGCTTGATTGCTTTGATCTTTTCACGTGAATTTCTTATGATGATGATTAGTTTCGGGATCATTGGTCTAGCTTTAACCGGGATCTTTTTATACCATGGCACGATGGATGTCGCCATGACACAGTTATTGGTTGAAGTTTTAACTGTTATTATTGCTGTGATTGCCTTTATGCGGACTGATTTTTCAAAACAGCTTGCGTTACGACTTCCAGCATCACAACAATTATTCAAAGCAATCATTGCAGGGGCAATTGGCTTGATTGTAATGGTTTTATTAACATTGGTTGTCTACCGCCCGTTTGATCCAACGTTGAAAAATTTCTTTCTACAAAACAGTTTACCCTTAGGCCATGGACGCAATGTGGTAAATGTTATTCTTGTGGATTTCCGATCATTAGATACGTTTGGTGAAGTCATCGTTGTATTCGGCGCGGCTGTTGGGATTTGGACTTTATTCAAAGCGGTGAAATATCGTAATGTTTCACTTAATTACCGTTACCGCTTCCAAAAAAGTATGCTTAAATCTATTATTTTAGCCACTTCGGTTCGGATTATTATTCAAATTATGATGATCGTTTCCTTATTGTTGCTGTTACGAGGCCATGATCATCCTGGGGGTGGATTTATTGGGGCTTTAACTGCCATTAGTGCAATTGCTGTGTACACATTAGCTTACCGTATTAATTCATCAGCGCTTGTAAGACTTCTGCCTGCTGTCATTAGTGTTGGTTTGCTATGTTTATTGCTCGGATTAGTATTAGGTCCACTAGTCGGAAAACCGCTATTAACAGGCCAATGGCTTGAAACAAGATTTTTAGGTTTAAATATCAAAATTGGCTCATTCTTATTGTTTGACGTTGGTGTATATTTGGTTATTCTTGGCGCTATCGCTTGGCTTATTGCAGAAATTGAAGGAATTCAGCAATGATGGTATTGATTTTAATTATTGGGTTGATGTTTGCTACAAGTGTTTTTTTATTATTACAACCTATTTTACTAAAAAAGCTTTTTGGATTGATGGTGCTAAGTAGTGCGATTAACTTAGTGATTTTTATTTGTGGTCGTCTTGATAGTAAAACGCCGCCATTTATTGGCCAAAATGAGATTCAAGATTTGGCTAACCCATTACCACAAGCACTTGTGTTAACTGCTATTGTAATTGGATTTGCTTTATTAGCATATTTATGTAGTTTGCTTAAAGTATTATTGAATAAAGAATAATAAAGGATCGAAAGTCTATGATACATTTATTACTGGCCGGCCCTATTATATTGCCACTTTTGGCTTTAATGGTCATTCAAGTGATGCCAGCTAATGCAAAAAACGGTTTATATAGTTTACATAACTTTTTAACGACTGGATTTTTATTCGTTGCTTTAGGCTTGCTGATTCATCAAACAAATAGCTTGCACCCAAGCTTAACATTGCTCAAATCAGCAAACTTTGCCCCGCCATTTGGTATTACTTTAATTTTTGACCATTTATCTGTTTTAATGCTATTTATATTTGCATTAATTGGCAGTGTTATTTCATTATATAGCTTATCTGATCGGAGTACGATCATTTATTTTAAAGGTTTTTTTACTGGATATTGGCTGTTAATCATGGGGGTTGCTGGTGCTATTTTAACAGCGGATATTTTTAACCTTTATGTTTGGTTTGAAGTGATTTTAGTGGGGGCATTTGTCATTTTAAGTTGTTCAACTAATGCCTTCAAGCAAGGGTTAACACACTATGTTATTTTAAATATTATTGGTACTTTATTGTTATTAACTGCTGTTGGCTTGATTTATGGTTTGGTTGGCAGTTTAAATTATGCCAATATTACAACCTACTTACATCAAGCGGGCCATGATTATATTATTTTGCCCATTATGATGTTATTTTTAATTGCCTTGTCAGTCAAAGGGGCACTTTTTCCATTATACTTTTGGCTTCCAAAATCTTACCCAGCCCCATGTATTAGCGCAACCGCCCTTATTTCAAGCTTAATTACCAAAACGACCATGGTGATTTTGTTACGATTTGTCACTTTATTTACGCCATTACAACAACCTTTTTTCGTTGCAATCATTGTGATTATCGGCATTATTACGATGATATTGGGTGTATTAGGCGCCGCTACACAATTTAATATTCGCAAAATTCTATCATTCCACATTATTAGCCAGCTGGGTTATATCGTCATTGCGATTGCCATTCAATCCACATTAGCAATCATGGCAGCGGTGTATTTTTTGATTCATAATATTTTTGTCAAAACGAATTTGTTTTTAATTAGTGGTCATATCGAAAATATCTATCAAACAGATGGGCTCAAAAAATTAGGGGGAATTATTAAGAATCAGACCTTTTTAGCTGTCATGTTTTTCTTAGCAGCTTTCTCGTTAGCTGGATTTCCACCATTATCTGGTTTTTGGGCAAAGTTTTTAGTGATTAAAGCTGCGATTGAAGCGCATTTTTATTGGTCAGCATTGTTTGCGATTTTAGTTGGCCTGATGACACTATACTCAATGACCAAAATTTGGCACTATGCTTTTTGTCAATCGCGGGAAATCACAGATGATACCCCTTTACCATCCGGTGACTTTTCTCCTTTAATGCAAAAAGTCAGTCTCAGTGCGATTATTTTAATTAATTTGATGATGCTAGTCATTTCATTAACACCCGATATTTTATTACAGTATCTACATCAAACCGCAATACAGTTGATGGATACCTCCACTTATATCACCTCAATGACAACAACATGAGGAAACTAATGATGAAAAGAATCAATATCAATACTTGTTATATGTTGTTATTCTTAATGCTAATTTGGCTTGGGATTAGCAGCACTTTGACGCTCAATAATGTGATTTTAGCCATTGTGTTTGCCTCATTAGTCACTTATTTTATGCACCGGTCATTTCGCCAAACACGGGCAAAATTTCATTTATGGCGCTTTTTCTTGCTCGTTATTATCACAATTTATGAGCTCTTTGTTTCAAGTATCCAGGTTGCGTATGATGTATTAACACGGCGCTCTTATAGTCAACCAGCTATGATCAAATATCATTTAAATTGTGATACGAATATGGAAAAAATGTTATTAAGCAGTGTTATTTCACTAACACCTGGCTCACTAGTTGTGGATTTATCTGAAGATGAACATTTCTTATATATTCATGCGATGTTTGCATCTGATTCAAACCAAGTAGAACAAAAAATTAAAAAGATTGAACAACAAGTTATAGGAGTATTTGCGCATGCTAATGACTATTCTACTCGCGATTAGTATTGCAATTTTATTTGTTGCATTAACTTTATGTGGGCTGAAAGTTTTTTTTGACCGTGATGTATTTGCTAAATTAGTGGCGCTAGATGTGATTGCGAATATTATTATTATGGGAATTGCCTTGATTGCTTTAATTCGTGATCAGCCTTATTATCTCAATGTCACTTTAGCTATCGCGCTGATTATGTTTTTAGGAAATATTGCCTATGCCACCTTTTTATATGCGAGGAAAGTTCAATGAATTTAATTAACTGGATCGGAATGATTTTAATTTTATTAGGTAGCTTTTTTATGTTTGTTGCTGCACTTGGGATTATTCGTTTAAAAGATTTATTATTACAAATGCATGCTGCAACAAAAGCAGGTACATTAGGAGCAGGACTTGTCTTATTTGGCGTTGGAATTCAATTAAAAAATGTCCATGGTATGACTGAAATTTTATTGCTTATCTTTTTTATTGCATTAACCAATCCAATTGCTGCACATATTATTGCAAAAACAGCCTACCGGACCCGTCATTTAAATTTAATTGACAACACAAAGCTTGACCCAGACAGTCAAGCTTTATTAGCTTATCAAAAAAATTCAGATCATAAATAATGTAAAAAGATTTGATTTGGTGGTTACAGGTCTACAGGTGTTTTATGCACCCTTTCATGTTTGATTTATGCCTCTTTTAACCATGTTTGAATTTGCTCGACTAACCGGTCAATACCTTCAAATGCTTGATAGCTATTGTCAGCTAACATATAAGCAGGACTTGAAATAACGCGGTGTGTCGGATCAACACAAATATCATTGACGGCTGTATTAATATGTTTAGCCCTCTTAGCTTGAAGTGTCTTGGCAATATTTGCATCATGACCAATTGTCAATTGGACACCTTTTGGATAGATCAATGGAATTAATATTGGGGCAATGCATAAAAACCCTGCCGGTTTATTAGCTTTCGCAAAAGCTTGTAAAAAAGCTTGAACTTTCGTGTTAATCGTATAGGTTTCATCTGCTTTAGCAGCAAAATCACTAATATTTTTTGCAACACCAAAACCACCAGGGACAATTACCGCATCATAATCTTCTGGTTTTGACACTGCAATTGGTGAAATTTTACCTCGAACAATTCGAGCACTTTCGGCAAGCATATTTCGATTCAAGTCTTGGCAAACGACTTGTTCTTGATGGTCAACCACATCACTTTGGGCTTGATTAATAGCCACAGCATGCCATTGTATGCCACGTTTATCTAAGGCAATTAAGGTTGCAACGACTTCTTGAATTTCTGAACCATCTAAATAACCACATCCTGTCAATAATACGGCAACTTTCATTGATATTCTCCTTAACTGTTAGACAGTCCTAAATTATCTTGTTTAAAAATACGATCCGCCCGATAGCTTGAACGAACCATAGGACCTGAGGCGACTTCAAGAAATCCTTTTTTTAATCCAATTTGTCGGTATTGTTCAAATTCTTGTGGTGTAACAAAACGTTCAACAGCTAAATGGTGGCGTGTTGGTTGCATATACTGACCAAGCGTTAAGACATCAACACCAATAGCGCGTAAATCATCCATGGTTGCTTCAATTTCCGCATCTGTTTCACCAAGCCCTAACATTAAACTAGTTTTTGTTAAAACATTCACAGAGTGTTGCTTGACATAAGCTAATACATCTAATGTTTGTTGATAGCCTGCTCGAATATCTCGGACTGGATGGGTTAAGCGTTCAACTGTTTCAATATTTTGTGCAAATACATCAACATTGGTTGCTAATATGGTATCAATTGCTTGTTGCTGACCACTAAAATCAGGCGTTAATGCTTCAACTTTGACAGTGGGGTTTTGTTGTTTAATGGCGTTAATGGTTTTGGCATAATGCTCAGCACCACCATCTGGCAAGTCATCTCGATCAACGGAAGTCAATACCACATATTCAAGTCCCATGACTGAAACACTGTGTGCCGCATGCTCTGGCTCATTTGAATCAAGCCAACCTTTTGGATTACCAGTATCCACCGCGCAAAACCGACAAGCACGTGTGCAAACACTTCCCATTAACATTAAAGTCGCTGTCCCATGAGACCAGCATTCGTTAATATTCGGGCATTTGGCTTCTTCACAAACAGTCGACAGACGATGTTTTTTTGTCAGTGATTTGACTTTTAAATAAGTATCTGAAGAGGCTTGTTTCGGCTTTTTAAGCCAAGCAGGTTTTTGGGTATGAATGCGGTTTGATTTTTTATTGCGCACCCCATCTTTCACCGCATGAATGCCGGTTTCAGTTTGATATTTAGACCCGCTTTCAACAACTACATCAATGTTTTTAATTTTTTCTGGCATCGTTTCAATATAATTGGATAATCATAATGGCATCATGACAAAAAACATTTTAAATCACAAGTCACAAATAGCATGACTGTGCATTTTCAATACAATAATTGATTCATGTTTCCCTAAGCTTTTGTTCTGCCGATCCATTGCACCAACCCCTAGAGGCCGGTACACTAAATCGTAATAACGCTTGATCACTGATCAATCTAAATCAATGCATCACACAATATTGAGAATATAAATGACTGTTTCTAATGAATTTTGGCAACAAATACGACAATATGCACAGCAAACGTTACAATTAACAGATATCGCTGCAACAAATACGGACCTAACGCCTTATTTACCCTACTTCAATGACTGGATTGAAAAAGGGTATCATGCTGATTTAACGTATATGACCAAACATGGTGATCTTCGTTGGCGCCCTGATAAATTAGTCCCAGGGACTCAAAGTGTCATTGTCGCCACATTAAATTATTTACCTGAACAATATTCTTTAAAAAAAATACGTCAACGTTTAACCACACCTTCTAATTATGCAGCGATTTCTTATTATGCTCAAGGACGTGATTATCATAAAGTTTTACGCAAAAAATTAGAAAAGTTAGCCCAATATATCACCCAACAAACCAATGCGGATCATACCTATCGTGTTTTTACCGATAGTGCACCTGTTTTAGAAAAACCATTAGCAGAAAAAAGTGGTTTAGGCTGGATTGGCAAACATGGCAATTTAATGAATCGAAATGGGTCTTTTTTCTTTATTGGGGTGATTTTTACAAGTATTAATTTTCAAAATCAACGTTATGCGCCATATCATGATCATTGTGGCCGCTGCCAAGCCTGTATCACCCAATGCCCAACCGGTGCTATTGTTGCCAATAAAGTCGTAGATGCTAATCGGTGCTTGTCTTATTTAACCATTGAAAATAAAGGGGGGATTCCGCTTGAGTTTCGACGGCCATTAGGCAATCGCATTTATGGTTGTGATGATTGCCAACTTGTTTGTCCGTTTAACCAATCAAGCCAAACAACCTCTATTACTGATTTCTTACCACGTTCGTCATTAACACCAAAGCGATTAATTGAACTCGCTCAATGGGATGAACCTACCTTTTTACAACAAACACAGGGATCAGCCATTCGACGCATTGGCCATTGGGCATGGATTCGCAATATTGTTATTGCTTTAGGCAATGCGCCATTTGATCAAACAATTATTCATCAACTAAAGACAATGGCTCAATTTTATCAACATGATCCAGTTGTAAGTGAGCATATCAATTGGGCATTGAATCAACATTTAAATCCTGTCTAAAACCCTTATATTAAATTGCAATTATCACACAAGCACTTTATAATAAAATTTGAATGATACGAAACTTTGCTCAAAGCAACGTCAAGGAGGCCACGCAATGAAAGAGTCAATTCAAAATAAAATTAATATGGATTTATTTAGAAATAAATTTCTTTCTTTTCGAGAGTTTATTACCCCAAGTTTTATCGAAGTGATTTTTTTGATCGCTATTATTGTAAGCGCTGTTGTCAGTTTGCGCATTTTTTTTAGTTGGGCTGCAACAGGGTTTTTAGGGTTTGTCGTTGGATTCTTTTATTCAATTATTGTCTTTTTAATTAGTATTTTAGCGATTCGGATCGCTTGTGAATTAATTATTATTTTATTCCAAATTTATCAACGTTTAACGGAAATTAAACAATTTTTGGCATCAGAACAACCAGCTGCTGCTTCTAATACGTTTACTGATCCTTTTAACCACCAGCCTGAAAAAAATCATTTAAATACTGAGGCTGATTCATCAGAATCACAGGCGCACCAAGCACCAAATCATGAATCTGAAGTCCCAGCTAACGAGCATTCAGATGTAACTGAAGACAAACCAACACATCAGAACAAATCAAATTTATCATAAATCGCCATAAATAGGTTTGCATTATCACCGGATAATGCGCTATTGTTTAAAAGGCTTGATACAAGTGTTGTAACAATAAAAAAGGAGTAAAATCTCATGAAAAAATTAACAAAAGTTGCCCTATCGTTAATGGCTGTTGGTGCAATGTCTGCAGGTTATGCTGCTTCTGATAAAAGCTCTTCAGATTCAGATATTAATAAAGATCAATTAAGTTATAGTATTGGTTACACAATGGGTGAAAACATTGGACCACAACTAAAAATGATCGATAAGCAAGCTGGTATTGAATTAGATAAATCTAAAATCCAATCAGGATTCGAAGCGGGCGTTGACGGTAAAAAACCATCTGTTTCAAAAGATGACATGCAAAAAGCAATGCAAGCATTCCAACAAAAAATGCAAAAAGCAATGCAAAAACAAATGAAGCAAAAGCAGCAACAAGATGGTCAACAGCCAGCGCAACCTGCTCAGCCAACTAGCGGCGATCAAAGCAGCTAATTGCTATTTTTTTCTATCATTGATTTTTAAAAGCCGTTTATAACGGCTTTTTTTATGTTTAAGGAAACGGTTTATGAAATTCGGTTTTTTTGATGGTCTAAAAACAATTCAATCTGGTCTTGCTCAATACCAGCATGTTTTATTGACAGGCCAAGATATTTATCAAAAACAAGTATTAAAAACAAAACTTTATCCTTATTTTCCGACATCAACCTATGAACATACACGCATCAGTATTCATCAATCGGGTGATGAAGTACAACTTTACCAAATCAATGAAAATCTGAGTCTTTTTCAAACGCAGCGTTTTATTAATATTGTTTTTGAAAAAAATCCTGATAAAAATATGCAACAAGCATTAATCAATGTGCTGACAACGCCGAATCAAAATGATTTTTATATGATTGATTTCACGCAATTGACCCATGCACAGCAAAAAGCGAAATGGTTTAGCAGCTTAAGCAAGCAGTCACATATTCTGCATTGTCAAGTTTGGCCACCGACTTGGCAAATGACATTGAAATTGATTCAGTTTGAAGCGCAACAAAAAGGTTTAACATGTCAACAAAATGCCCTTGTCCTTCTAGCACAAAAGACTGAAGGAAATTTATTTGCTGCGCAACAAGTTTTATTTTTACTGCAACAACAAAACATTCAACAAGTGACAATTGACCAATTGCAACCGTTTTTACAAAATCATATGCATTTTACTGTGTTTGATTTGACAGATGCATTATTAACACAAACGCCTGAAAAAGTCTTGCGTATTTTTCACCAATTAGTCATTGATAAAACAGAACCCATTTTGTTGCTTTGGGGAATTAATAAAGTAATTCGTTTACTTTATCAATTGAATAAATGTGAGCATGTATCCGAGCAAAATAAGTTATTTACTCAATATTACA
>CAZAJS010000019.1:0-17625 GCA_964485635.1 uncultured Francisellaceae bacterium | reverse complement strand
AATTCATAAAAAACTGTAAATATTGATCAAAATAAGGGTTTATTACAATAATATCGGTAGAAGCTATAAGGTTTTTGTTATTTAATAACATAGTTAAAATGAATTAACTGAGCCTTGATAAGGCTAAATTAAAAGAGATAATGCTGCATCCGAATTAAAAATTAGCAATTAGAGGGATCTCAAAGGAAAAGCAGTTCCTAAAAAAATATGACTGTAATCCAATCAAAATCATCATCGAATCACAGTGTTTTAGAGCTTATTTAAAATTTATTGACACAGGTTAAAATGATCAAAAATAACTTAAGATAATCCACTTTGATTAAAAACTTTAGCAACATAAACCATTGCCTGATTAAACACTTGCTGGATATCTAAGGTCCCTGTATCAATCAAAACAGCATCTTGGGCTGGCTTTAATGGGGCGGTCTTTCGGTTTTGATCTTGGGCATCACGTTGCTGTAATTGCGTTAAAATCGCTTGATAATCCGGCGTTTGCCCTTGTTGTAATAATTGCTCATAACGTCGTTGTGCACGGACTTCAGCCGAGGCATAGAGATAAAACTTTAATGATGCCTCTGGAAACACAACCGTCCCCATATCCCGACCATCAGCAACAAGACCTGGACAACGGGCAAAATTACGCTGCTTTTGTAATAATGCTTGTCGAACTTGACCCATGGCAGCAATTTTAGAGGCAAGCATTCCAATAGCTTCCTGACGAATCTCATCGGTTACATTTTGATGATTCAACCAAATGGTAACGCCTTGAGGCCCTGTTTGAAAATCTAACTGCATCTTTGTTTCAATTGCATGACAAATCGGCTGTGCTGTTTGTTCAATATGTTGCTGTTGAACCATCAATGCCGTTAATCGGTAAATCGCACCACTATCCAAAAAATGCCAATTTAAATGCCTTGCTAATTGGCGTGATAGCGTGCCTTTTCCAACACCAGCCGCCCCATCAACAGTAATGATTTGCTGCATTAGTCATTCCTTATTTATAAATAATTTTATAAAATATATTGGCTTAAATCACGATCTTTAACTAAATGACCAAGCTTGCTGTTGACATAATCCCGATCAATTGTCAGGGTTTTCTCATCACGATCAGAGGCATCAAATGAGACTTCTTCAAGCAATTTTTCAAGCAAGGTATGTAAACGTCGAGCACCAATATTTTCTAGCGTATCATTCACATTATAGGCAATTTCAGCTAAACGATGAATGGCAGGTTCATCAAACTGAATTTCAAGCCCTTCTGTGGCTAGCAAAGCCTCATATTGTTTAACTAATGAACAATGCGGCTCTGTTAAAATCCGTTTAAATTCAGGAATTTTCAAAGAATCTAACTCAACACGAATTGGAAAACGCCCCTGTAATTCAGGAATCAAATCTGATGGTTTTGCCACATGAAATGCCCCTGAGGCAATAAATAAAATATGATCAGTTTTGATCATGCCATATTTCGTTGACACATTCGACCCTTCAACCAGTGGTAACAAATCTCGTTGTACCCCTTCACGTGAAACATCACCCCCTGATTGATTATTATTGCCCTTACAGACTTTATCGATTTCATCAAGAAACACAATGCCATTTTGCTCAACGAACTCAACGGCTCTTGATTTGATATCTTCTTCATTAACTAATTTAGCCGCTTCTTCATCTTGTAATAGCTTCATAGCTTGAGTGACTTTCATTTTATGACGCTTTTTCTTTTGGTTGGATAAAGACGACATCATATCTTTTAATTGACTGGTCATCTCTTCCATCCCTGGTGGGCCCATAATATCGACATTGCCCTTTTGCTCACTTAGCTCAATTTCAATCTCTTTATCATCAAGCTCTCCGTTATGGAGTTTTTTACGAAACATCTGACGTGTTCCACTTTCTTGATCTTCTGTTTTAGCTTCAGTTGGCTCATTGGCAAATCCAACTTTTGAAGTGCTATTTGGCGATGGTAATAAAGCATCTAAAACACGCTCTTCAGCCGCTTGTTTGGCACTTTGTTGAACTTTCTGCTTTTCTTGTTGTCGAAGCATTTTAACCGCTGAATCAGCCAGATCACGAATAATGGCTTCCACATCTTTTCCAACATAACCGACTTCTGTGAACTTTGTTGCCTCGACTTTAACAAAAGGGGCATTCGCCAGACGTGCTAAACGACGTGCAATTTCTGTTTTCCCAACGCCTGTGGGTCCAAGCATTAAAATATTTTTAGGCGTCACTTCACGACGCATATCGCCTTGTAGTTGAATCCGGCGCCAACGATTCCGTAATGCGATTGCAACGGATTTTTTAGCATCTGATTGTCCAATAATAAAACGATCTAATTCTTTTACAATTTCTTTCGGCGTCATATCAGCCATAGTTGATTTCCTTTTTATTTGGTCATTTGTTTGTTAATGAAATGAAGCTCAAGGCTTACATTAACAATGAAAAACACTTACTCTGAATTTGATTCAGCATGGTTTTCTAATGTTTTGACGGTTAAATTATGATTCGTATAAATACAAATATCAGCAGCGATATTTAAGCTTTTTCGAACAATTTCTTCGGCCGATAAATCACTGTGATCCACAAGTGCATGTGCAGCGGCTTTAGCAAATGACGAGCCTGATCCGATTGATAAAATTCCCTTATCATCCGCAGCCATGACATCCCCTGCTCCTGAAATCAACAAAGACGTCTGACTATCCGCAACAATAATCATGGCTTCTAGTTTACTAAGCATCCGATCCATCCGCCATTCCCGAACCATTTCAACGGCGGCCCGTTCAAGATGCCCATAATAATCCAGTTTTTGTTCAAATTTTTCAAATAAAGTAAAGGCATCGGCTGTTGAGCCAGCAAATCCCGTTAATACAGTGCCATTTTTTAAACTTCTTACTTTAATAATATTTTCTTTAGCAACTGTATGGCCCATGGTTGCCTGACCATCGCCACCCATCACGACCATATCGCCATGACGTACACATAAAATTGTTGTTCCCTTCATTGCTTCCATTCTTAACTCGCTTTTTGTTTTTACATTCAATTTACAATATGATGGCAAAACTGCCATTATCAAGCTGATTCTATCGACTTTTCTTTAAAAAGCTATTTCATTTTTTTGATAAAAAGTGCTATGTTTGATTTTATCATGAACCAAAGCTAGATGTCATTATGAATGTATTAACCATTGGTGGGGCAACCCTTGATATGATTATTGCCTATGACAATATGGAAACCATGGAGATTCAACGCCCTGAGGCAACGTTATCTTATTTGTTGTTACAAGAGGGAGCAAAAATTGAAGTGACTTCACAACAAGCTTTTAGTGGTGGTGGGGCAACGAATGCGGCTGTCTCACTCAAAAAACTTGGGCTTGATGTGTCTTTTTTTGGAAAAGTTGGCAATGACTACCCAGGGACTGTATTGTTGAATGAATTATCAGACCATGGCATTGATACCCAATTGGTTCGTTACTCAAAAGATTATAATACCGCCACCTCTTATGTTGTGCCTTCTTTAAGAGGCGATCGTACCATCTTTGCTTATCGAGGAGCAAACCGCCACCTTTTGACTGAAGATTTACCCCAACAAGCCATTGAATGGGCTGATTTTGTTTATGTGACCTCTTTAAGTCAAGCCTCAGCAGCTCGTTTACCCGAAATTGTCAATATCGCCCAGCAAAACAATACAAAAGTCGCGATCAATCCCGGCATGAGTCAACTCCGTGCGGGCAAAGGCTTTATCAAAAAAGCTTTACATGGCATTGATACGTTAATTTTAAATTATGAAGAAGCCAAACAATTAATGTTTGCTTTAATGAGCACTGATGAAAATCGATATACAGAGCACCAACTAAATCATGAAGAAAACTTGTTACAATCAAAACCAAATTATCAAGAGGTCTCGAAAAACGCATTTCACTTAAAAAGTTTTTTCAGACAATTGCTTGGTTTAGGACCCCGTATTGTTGTTGTCACAGATGGTGGTAATGGGGTTTACGTTGCTACTGATGCAAAAATGTATTTCCATAAAGCACAACCCGTGGATCATATTATAAATACCTTAGGCGCGGGTGATGCCTTTGGATCAACGTTTTCAGGAGCGATTTATCAAGGCCAATCCATTGAAAAAGCCATCCAATTTGGCCTTGTCAATAGCGCATCCGTCATCCAACACCCTGATGCAAAAACAGGTTTATTAGACTTGGCATCCATTCAAGCACAAGTTGATGCATTACCCGCGCTGATGGAAGTGATTGATTGGTAATCCGGTAATCTTGGTTGGACCAATCGAAGTTATAACTGTTGCTCGATTTGATGCATTAATTGTTTTGAAGCTGACTGATCCCCCATAACCCCATAACGAATGCTGACTTGCGAGGCATTAGTCGTCAACCGTTTGATCTTAACCTCAATAGAATCGCCTTGTTTTGATTTAGCAGTGATGTTGAAAGTTGTATCAGTTTGTTTTGTTTGAACAGTCTGATCTTTTGCTAAAACTTGTTTTGTTGCTTTAGTCACTTGAGCAAATGAATAAGGAATATTTTTTTGATATTGTCCATCAACATAGGCAACCGTTGCCGCCCCTACTGCTGCACCAGCAACAAGGGCAACACACCCTGACAAGCTCAAAAGACTCAAACAGGCAATAAATGCGAACTGCATTTTTTTGAAATATGTTGATGTTTTAATGACTTTCATGAACCAATCCTTTCAATCTATTATTATATTTAGTTTTATTTATAACTGGGTTTGTTGCAAATAACAAGCCACTAACCGATCAAATCCCATAGCAATCCCAGCACAAGGCGGAATTTGATCAGTTACAGCAAGCAATTGTTCGTCTAAAGGCACTTGTGGTTTGTATAATTGTGCTCGGGTGGCTAAATCGGCTTGAAATCGTTGCCGCTGTTCAGCCGCATCATTGAGCTCGTAATAACCATTACCTAATTCAATGCCTTGGTAAAATACCTCAAAACGGCGTGCAACCACTTGGCCTTGATCATCATGCCCTAATCGGGCTAATGCGGCTTGTGCTTGAGTATAGTGTGTGACAAATACCACATCCGCATCTCGTTTTGCTAAGGCCGGTTCAATCACCGTGGTAAATAATAAATCTAAACAATCGACACAATTTGGCTCTGCAAGCCCCTGAATTTTGCCAAGATACTTGTGACATAAAGACTGTAAGGTGGATCTTGAGGCAGTATGCGGATTAATGCCGAGATACGTTTCAAATAACATCTGATAAGAACAGTGCTCAATTGTCAGCTGATCCGACCAAATCGTTTGCAACAATTGACTCACCGTCTGCATTAAAGCATATTCATCACATTCCACTTGATACCATTCTAAAATAGTAAATTCTGGTTGATGCCATTGATCAGCCGGCTCATCTCGAAAGGCCGGACAAATTTGATAAATACTTTTACTACCATTAGCCAGCAATCGCTTCATTGCATACTCCGGAGAAGTTTGCAAATAGCTAGCACCTTGTTGTGTTTGAACCAAGAAAGCATCTAAATAAGGATCACAAGGGGGAACTGAATAGGCTAAAGGCGTTTGGACTTCCATGATTCCAATGTGTTGAAAAAAATTTCGGATACTTGCTAACAATTGTCCTCGGATGACCCAATAATGCGGATCAGTGACTTTGCTTTCGAACATGTGCTACGGCTCCTGTATAATAGACCATTATTTGTCCGTCTTGCCATAACTGTAATCCCCCATCTGGACTGAGCCCTAAATATTGACCTTGAATTGTTTGATTTCCCACAGTCAAGGTCACCGTGGCATTATGTAACTCATCATACTGATGATACGTATCAATAAAAGGGGCAAAACCGAGCCGGGAAAACTGCTCTAGCATCTGATATAATAATGCAATTAAACTGATTAATAAACTATTGCGATCCCATTGTTGACCTGTTACCTGATACAGACTCGTCCGATCATTGAATAAGTCTAATTGATTAACATTTAGACCAAAACTGACTGTCACATCACTACCATGATTGGCACCTGGTTTAATGTGTAACAATAATCCGGCAATTTTTTTCCCATCGACATACAGATCATTGGGCCATTTAATACCAAGCCTTGGTGAGGCAAGTTTCGTTTGTTTGCTCAATGCTTGGGCTAAGGCTAAACTTGCTACTTGGCTGACGCCGAGACAATCTTTAGAGGCTCTTGGCAATTGCCAACGCATGGACACATAAAGGTTCTCATAGGCAGGTGAGTCCCATATTTGCCCACGTTGCCCATGACCTGCCGTTTGTTTTTCAGCGACATGAATTTGGCATTGTGATGCCAAGGTTTGTCTAATTATATGATCATGGGTTGAATCAATCACAGGCCATACATGGACCTGTAATGCATCAATAATACCTGTTAATCCTGTCAAAATTTGATGCTGATTTAAACGTTGTGTTAAAAAATGACCTGTCATTTGTTCGATTCCATTAAACAGTGACTTATTGTTTCTAAAGTTTTTCTAAATAAACCACTTTAAGATTTAACTGCCCCGTTCCTTGAAAAACTTCATAGCTTAATTCATAAACCACAGTGACCCATTGCCCCCCTGTCAGATAATTCACATGAGGATAATCCGCGGCAAAAAACCAAATGCCTTTTAATATTTTTTGACCAATTTTTAAGCGTAATTGAGCATGAACTTGATTATTTCCTACAAATCGAATCGCTGTTAAATAAGCCTGATTTACAAAAATTGGCGCTTCAAAACCCCGCCCAAATGGACCTAACCGCTGTAATTGCTGATAAGTTTGCTGTGTCAACTCATCTGGCTGTAATGTTCCATCTGTATAAACAGACGGCCCCGTAACCACCTCAGAATGATTATTTAAATAAGTACTGATTTGCTGAACAAATAATTGTTGAAACCGATCAAAATCTGTCTTCACAATGCTCATGCCTGCGGCTCCGGCATGTCCTCCATACTGGACAAGTAAATCTGGCTGGATTTGATTGATTTGATCTAAAATAGTTTTCATATGGAGTCCATCAATGCTCCGTGCCGACCCGCTAATTAGCGTATCAGACTTGCCAGGGGAAAATAAGACAACCGGATAACCAAAATAGGTTTTTAATTGACTAGCAACAATCCCATGAACTCCGGCATGCCCATCATCTAAATAAACACAAACAGCTAACGCACCGGCTTGAATTTGTTGATCCGCTGCCATTTTAGCTGTTTGAAATAATGTTTTTTGAATTTGTTTGCGTTGCTGGTTTTGTTGTTGTAAATCATCAATGACTGACTTAACCGTTGTCATGTCTTTAGATAATAGCAAGTTAACCGAGCTTAAAGCATCAGATAAACGCCCATCACTGTTGAGTAAAGGGGCGATTTGAAACCCGAGCAATTGACTATCAATGACGGACGTGTCATTTAATAATGCTTGCCAACAGGGCCGTTTTCGTTGTGCTATTTTATGCATCCCATAGTGAACAACCAAACGGTTATTCAAGCTATTTGCCATACTGACACAATCGGCAATCGTACCGATGGCCACATAATCTAATAAATCAGCTAATTGAATTCCATGTTTTGGTAAGCGCTGCTGTGTTTTTAAGCGTTGTCGTACCGCGGCAATCAACAACCAAGCCACCATGCACCCTGCAATTGATGGATCCGGAAAACGTTCACCTGATTGAACAGGATTCAAAACAGCAACCGCTGAGACAGGCACGCCTTGGTCTGGAATACCATGATGATCGGTCACAATGGTATCAATCCCGCGATCTTTTAACCAACGAATCCGAGGCTCATCCGTTGACCCATTATCCGCTGTAATAATTAATTGCGCGCGAGGCTGGTCTTGATCAATTCGTTTAGCCACTGAATCAGATAAGCCATAACCTTCTTTAAGCCGATGGCCAATATAGGTTTTAACCAAATGAGGCGGATGGCCTAAAAGCCCTGTTAACCCCTCATATAAAACGGCTTGGGCAGTTTGTCCATCACAATCATGATCCGTTTCCAAGCCAATGACTTGTTGTTGCTCTAATGCTTGAATGACGCGATCAACCGCCAAATCAATATCTTTTAATAAATCCGGCGGAGTTAGCTGTTGCAAACTAGGATTGACAAAATTCAATGCCCGTTTTTGATCATCAACCCGTGCTGCAAGCAAGCGGCAGGTTAATTGATCATACCCTTTTTGTTGCAACGCTTGATAAACGGTTTGATTCACTGGTCTTGGTATAATTTGCATTATACGCCTTGTATCGATTGATTGTTTGCTGATTCTTGTTGGCCTTTAATTTGCTTATGTCTGACCCACATATTCAGCCCTGCCTTAATCAATGTGGCAAGCGGGACAGCAAAAAATAATCCCCAGAACCCCCAAAATCCGCCAAATACTAAGATCGCCATAATAACGGCTATCGGATGAATATTGACTGCTTCTGAAAATAAAATTGGAAATAAAATATTGCCATCAAAAAATTGAATGACAAAATAACTTCCAACAACCCATATAAATTCACCACTAAATCCAAACTGGCCAACCGCAATCAAAACGACAGGGACAGTTACAACAATCATCCCAATATAAGGAATAAAGACGGATGCACCGACTAATACACTTAGCAACAACGCGTAATTCATATTAAAATAAATAAAAGCAACATAGCTTAAAGCCGCGACAATAAAAAACTCAATCACCTTACCTTTTACATAGTTGCCTAACTGTGGTTTGACCTCTTGCCAGACTTCAATTAACGCCCCATTTTCATTCGGCATAAATGTTTGTTTGACCCAAGTAATCATCGAGTCTTTATCTTTTAATAAGAAAAAGACAACCAGAGGAACCAGAAAAATATACACCAGCCAACTAATAAACATCGGAATCGAATTTAACGACCAACGCAGTAATGATTGACCCACATCACTAATTCGGTCTAATTGGACGGTTGAAATCGTTCGCACAAACTCATGCATCTGTTCGGACGGAAAAATGGATGGGTATTGTTCTGATAAGTAATATAAATTATTTTTAAAAGTTTCAAATAAGTCTGGAACATTTTGTAAAAATTGGCCTAATTGACGAAAAATAATCGGAAAAATAAAAATCACTGCCAAAATAACGAGTGCTAAAAAACATGTAAATACCAGATAAACACTTGCCCACCGTTTAAGGCATAAATACCGTGTTAAAAATACGACAATAATATCTAATAAAAAAGCAATCACAAGCCCTGCTAGGACGGGTGCTATTAAATGGCCAAAAAACGTGATTGTTAAAACAACAAGACCGCTTAATAACAAAAAAATTGCCGGTTCATTATTCACAAAGCGTTTTTGGTACCATTGTTTAATATAACGAATCATGTTAATTCCATTTGCAGCATCAAGCTATCTTACTCATGCAAATTATTATAGCGAGATTAGCGTCAAATGAAAATGCTCAAATCAGGTAAAACGGTTTCTATTTAGGCGTTGATCTTTTATAATTAATCATGCGATCACTATTTGAAAATTAAAAAGTCTAATGAATTATGAAAGATTATGCCAATAATTTGCCACCAAAAGGCAAAAAAAAGCGCAACCGCCCGTCGAACAAACCGAAGCAAAAAAATCCAAAAACCCAAAAACAACGGATTAGAGTGTGGTTTCAAAGCAATAAGACGCCTTTATTAATTATTGCCTTAATCATTTTAATCTTAATTTTTGTCGCGACATTCGTCTCAGATGATGATGGAGATGATACCTTACCGTCGCATCCAACCATGCCACCGGAACAACAGCAAACCGATGCAACGACTAAAGATACCACAAAACCACCACAACAAGATGCTGCTCAAGCCACATCAAATTCCGATGCCCCAGAAAAAACAAACCAATCTGATGATCAAACAACCAATACCACATCAACTGATCAACAAGACGTACATGATTCGGATCACAAAGATGCCCAAAAAGATTCGATTCAATTTACTTTTTATGATCAATTGACAGATCAAGACCAGGCAACACTAGCTCAAGCAAAAACTGCCTCAAAGGAGCAAAAAACGCTTTATGTCGGTCGTTTTGAGACTCGACGCCAAGCGGATCAAAAACGGGCTAATATGATTTTAGCCAATATTAAAAATATCTCAGTAACCCAAGACCATGACGAATATCAATTAATCATTCAACCTGTCAAGCAAGATGAAATCAACCAGCTGAAAGACAAACTCAATGACTTAGGAATTGATGATATTGTCATCACACCTTACCAAGGCGACTCATAATTAACCATGAATCAGATAATGATCATGCTCTTGTAGATAAGTCGCTTGGACTCTAAATGCCTTTTGAAATGCCTGACAACTGAGCACCGTCTTCGCGGGCCCTGTTGCTTGAATCTGTCCTTGATGCATTAATAGCATTGTATCGGCATACCGTGCGGCTAAATTAATATCATGAATCACAAGCACTACACCAATCCCATCGGTTTGACAATAGTCAATCGTCCAATCGAGCATTTGTCGTTGATAGAATAAATCTAAATGTGCCACTGGTTCATCTAATAATAGCCAACGTTGCTGAGCCTGATTGCCCGGACCACTGACTTGCGCTAATACACGTGCTAATTGAACGCGTTGTTGCTGTCCGCCCGATAAATGATGGTAACAACATGCTAAAAAACCAGTCAGATCAAATGCCTCGGCAATATGTTGAACCACTTTGTCGACTGTCGCTGAGGTTAAACGCTGAGCAAATAGCCCCATTTTAATAATATCAGCCACAGAATAATTAAATAAAACATTAACTTTTTGATTTAAAACACTGATATGTTGGGCGCGTTGACGACATGGCATTTGCCATATTGACCTTCCTGATAATAAAACATCTCCCTGCCATGATCGCTCTGGTGTTTGGGTAATCGCCTGAATTAACGATGATTTGCCCGCCCCATTCGGCCCAATAATGGCATAGCGTTGGCCGGCAGCAAATGTTTGGTCAATACCATTTAGCCGATTGGGAATCTTTAATTGATTAACTGTCAGCATAAGCCGCTTGTAATTGTTGCATCCGCTGATGGTAATCTGGTGCACTGAATAAATCTGAACCTACCACAAATGCCGTGACTCCGGCTTGATGGGCTTGAGCAATTGTGTCTGGATTCATCCCACCATCCATTTCTAAAACGACTGGCGTGGCTTGTTGCTGAATCCACTCAGCTGCCGCTTGCGCTTTTGATAATACTGCGGGTAAAAATGGTTGTCCGCTAAAGCCTGGATTGACTGACATTAACAAAATACGCTTTAAATATGGCATCAAGTAATCTAACCCGCTTAATTCAGTGGACGGGTTAAAGGCTAATCCTGCTTGAACGCCCGCTTGGTCTAGATACATCAAGCTTCGATGGACATGATCACAAGTCTCTGGATGAAAAACAATACTACTGGCTCCGGCTTGAATAAAAGCATCAAGCAAGGTTTGCGTCACAGGTCTGACCATCAAATGAACATCGATTGGCAAATCTGGGTAATGACGACGCAATGCTTTGAGCACCGGAGGGCCAAATGACAGATTCGGCACATAACGTCCATCCATCACATCAAAGTGGATTCGACTCGCCCCTGCCTCAACCACAGCTCCGACTTGTTGTTTTAAATTGCTCAAATCAGCCGCTAAAATCGATGGATGAATGCCCATCATCAAGGTCTCCTATCATGTTGCCTATTGATTGAAATCAACAATTTATTGAAACCATGCAAATAAAAGACGATACATGGTATAACTTAACGTACCACATATAGGCAATGTAATAATCCATGCTGTGGCCATTGATCGGACAATCGGCCAATTAATCCCGACTTTGCCCGTATAACCTGAGCCCATAATGGAACCAGCGGCCGCTTGAGTTGTACTCACCGGCAGGCCAATTTTTGATGCTAAAATAATCAAAAAACCAGAACTGACTTCTGCAGCCACCCCATTCATCGGCCCGAGTTTCGCCACACGTGAACTTAATGTTTTAATAATGCGCATGCCACCAGATAATGTGCCTAAGGAAATTGTGGTGGCACATAGCACAATCACCCATAATGGAATCTGCCCTGCGCTATCGACTAAGCCATAACTGAATAATGCTAGTGTAATCATAGACATCGTCTTTTGCGCATCATTTGAACCATGGGCTAATGCCAGCAAACTACAGGATAAAACTTGCCCTTCACGCAAAGATCGATTAATGCGTCGTGGATTGTGCATCCGATGAAAAATGCGAGCAAACATCACGGCAATCATTAAGGCTAAGAAAAAGGCTAAAATCGGTGAGCTAACCATTGGTAAGACCACCTTTTTGACAATACTACTAAAATAAACATCATGCACACTGCCAACCGCTAATACAGCACCGATCAAAGACCCAATTAATGCATGTGATGAGCTAGATGGAATCCCAAAGCGCCAAGTAATTAAGTTCCAGCCAATGGCTGACAATAATGCCGTGATTAAGACAAGTTGTGAGACCAAATGCGCATCGACCAAGCCTTCGCTAATGGTTGAGGCAACATTTGTACTTAAAAAAGCCCCAGCAAAATTGCACAACGAGGCTAAGGCAATAGCTTGATAAGGGGACAAAGATTTCGTAGCAATCGGGGTAGCAACCACATTCGCTGTATCATGAAACCCATTAATAAATTCAAACATTAAGGCTACAATAATAACAACAATTAACATGATGGTCATAAGCTATATTTCCTTGACTGAAATGCGCATAACGGCATCACACAATGTCGCGGCCGTATCAATCGCATTTTCAATGGCTTTATAGACTTCTTTTAGTTTAATAATGGTTAAGGCATCATAATTTTGCAAGGCAATTTCGTTAAAGGCATGGCCAAGATCCTCAACCACATTTTCATCTAACTCATCGGCCTTTTGCGCTTCTGTCATAATGCCATGGTGATCCGCATTTGCTAAGTTTTGCATCACGTTGACAAGAATATTGGTAATACTTTGTAAGGTATTAACACTGCGGATTAAGCAATCATCCGTATGTCCATCAATTTGATAAACCGTTAACTTACGATTAATTTTAATAATCCGCTTGGTTAATTTTAATAAGGACATGGATAAATATTGAATTTCTCCACGATCAATCGGGGTAATAAATTGTTGATTCAACTGTTCAAGCAGGTCTTGGTTGACCTGTAGTGCTTTTGAACGCTGAATGCGCAACTCACCCGCCGTTTGCGTTGCTGCTTCGGCATCGATTGCTGTAATAATTTCAGCTAATAAATTTGCAGAATCATGGGCATATTTTGCCCCATCAATAAATAAATGAAAAAATACGTCACTTTTACTTGGAATAATGGCCTTAATCACCCGGCGTAACATAAGGCTTTCCTCACATCATCAGCGATTTGATGGCTGCTATCGTATCATAACTAACAAGGTTCACAAGACTTTTTTTCAAAATAAATTAACTATTTTTTTAATCAAACACTTTATTATTTTCTTAGCGCAGTCAGTTGATCTTAATGAGTAAATGATGCTTGATTGATATTCATTATTTTAAAGGATCAGCATTGCATCACCATAACTAAAAAAGCGATATCGCTGCCTGATAGCATGTTGATAAGCCGCAAGCATTTTTTCACGACCGGCAAAGGCGCTGACAAGCATTAATAAGGTAGATTTAGGTAAATGAAAATTCGTCACAAGCCCATCAACTGCATGAAATGGTTTACCCGGGTATAAAAAAATATCCGTTTCACCATAATACGGCTTGATCTGCCCATCTGCCGCGGCGGTTTCTAAACAACGCACTGCGGTCGTGCCTACAGCAATCACACGTCGGCCTTTAGCTTTGGTTGCTTGGACTTTTTGACACACCGACTCAGAGACTTCAATAGCTTCTTTATGCATTTGATGCGCTTGGATTTGATCTGTCTGGACGGGTTTAAATGTGCCGGCCCCCACATGCAATGTCACATAAGCTACTTCAGTGCCTTGTGCTTGAATTTGATCAAGCAATGATTGCGTAAAATGTAAACCTGCTGTTGGAGCGGCCACCGAGCCTAAGCGTTGGCCATAAACAGTCTGATAGCGTGATTGATCTGCCGGCTCATCACAACGATCAATATACGGCGGTAATGGCATATGACCTTCTGTGGCCATTAAATGCCAAATTGAGGCAGTCGCATCTTGCAAGCACAATGTATAAAGGCTGTCTTGTTTGGCTGTGACCATTGCTTCACATTGTGCAATCGTGATGATTTGACCAATTTTAGGGGCTTTATTCGCGCGGATATGGGCTTGAAATGTCTGGGCATCTTGGACTTTTTCAACTAAAAACTCCAGTTTGCCACCAGAGGCCTTTTGACCAAACAAACGTGCGGCCATCACTCGGCTATCATTTAAAACCAATAAATCATCTGGATGCAGCTGATCAATCATTTGATAAAACTGCTTGTCTTGAAAGCCTGTTTTTGCACGATCAACGACTAACAAACGACTGGCATCACGTTGATCCGTCGGATAATGTGCAATTAATTCCTCAGGTAAATGATAATCAAATAAGTCGGTTTCCATGACGGCCTCCTGTCATTGCTTGTTGAATCATGACACGTTTGAGCAACGTTGATTGATTAATCCACTTCATCCCATATTGACGCACCGCCGCATAGAATGGATCATCATTACAAAATAATGTTTTAATGCCACGCATAGCCATTAACATTTGCTGATTGTGCCATCGCCGCTGTCGCTCAAACTGATCAATGGTATCCATCGCGGCATAATCACGACGCTTAGCTTTAGCTTGTGTTAACACATCGACAAAGCATTGGCCATCTTGAAACCCTAAGTTGACCCCTTGTCCGGCAAGTGGATGAATAGTATGGGCGGCATCACCAAGTAAAACCACCCCATTCGCTCCATAGCGTTTCGCATGACGTGCAATTAACGGAAATCGGGTTAACCGAGACGATAGACATCGAACGGGGCCTAACTGATACTCTAAGGCACCAGCAATGGCTTGATTCAATGCAGTTTGATCTAAATTGGCACAATGCCCGGTGGCTTGTGGTGTTTGTGACCAAACAATGGAACAATGATGTTGATCGGCTAATGGCAAGAAAGCTAACACCCCTTGATGTAAAAATCGTTGGTACGCCGTATAATGATGGGGCTTTTGTGTGGCCACCGTGGCCACAAGTGCTTGATGTTGATAATCTTGCTGAGCAATGTCAATCCCCATATGTTGCCGGATCATTGACAAAGCCCCATCACATCCAACGATCAAGGGAGTTTTTAATGTTACCCCATTATCCAGCTTTATTTGCCACCGTTGCTGCCCATTGGGTGGCAATGGCTCAATGGCTTGAATCTTGGTTTGATCATACGTCAAAGCCGCACTTTTTTGTAAACGCTGATACAATATTGCCTGCATAGCCCCATTTTCAATAATCCAACCTAATTGGCTGACATGGGCGGATTCAGCGGTTAACGTTAAACTAGCCGTTGTAGCCTCATCCCAAACAGACATGTTCCGGTAGATCCCATGGCGTTGCTGTAACAAATCCTCGGTAACGCCTAAGGCATCGAACCACTGCATCGTCGCTTCATTAATAGCACTGACGCGTGTTTCAATTCCATCCGGGGGTTGATGCACCCAGCTGTCGCGCTCAACAATGGCCACTTGAAAACCTGCTTGACTCAGTCCCGCCGCTGTGGCTAACCCAACCGGTCCACCCCCAATAATCACCACATCAACTTGATCAACCTGATTCATTTTTTTACCCTTGTTTTGATTAATGTGTTTCCTGGCGTCCAATGGCCTAACATCAGCTGACTGATTAATCGATTAGCCAACCGATTGCGTTGCAATCCAACTAACCCAATGGACTTAAACCGTCGAATCAAAGCATTACGCATCAGCTGATCGGTCATGGTCACGGTTAACTGATGATCTTGTTGCCGTGCTTGGGCATAACGTTTTAAAGTCTCTGGAATATGGTCAAAAGCATCTTGTTGGGACAGACAATCATGCAATTGACCAATATCACGCAGACTTAAATTTAGCCCTTGACCAGCAATCGGATGTAAAAAATGCGCCGCATTACCAAATAATAAGCAATTATTTTGAGATAATTGTTTAGCATGCACAAGTGATAATGGAAACTGCTTGGGCGATTCAGGGCAATCAAGCCATCCCAACCAATCGCCAAATGTGGCTTGGAGTGTTTGGGCTAATGCCGGCGTTGCTAAGTTTTGTAAAGGTTTGGCCTGATTATGTGGCACCGTCCAAATCGCTGTTGACTGACAATCATGATCAAATGCCGGCAATATAGCTAACGCTCCTGATTCGGTAAAGCGCTCATAGGCCCAGCCATCCATGGGCTGTGAATGCTTAACAGGAAAGACTAAGGCCGATTGCCCATAATCATGAACATGGGTTCGAATATCAAGCTCACGGCGTATTCGAGAACCCGCCCCATCAGCCGCAACAATTAAATCCGAAGGTTGCCAATGGCCATTGCCCTGGTGATCCGTGACAAACAGCTGCCAATGCCCGTTAGATTGTTGGGCTATTTGCTCAACTGTCGCCGGTGACTGATAAGTAACATTATGCCATTTTTTTAATTGGGCTTTGGCCGCTTCAACAATCTGCCCTAGAGGAACAACTTGACCTAAAAAAGGCAAACCTAACTCATGGGCATGTAATGTTGCCACGCCCCAGCGGCTTTGTTGCGTGACATGCACATGTTCAATGGGTTTAGCAAAGCCAGCAATTTGTGACCAAATTCCTAGGCCATCTAATAAGCTTACCGAGGAATGTGATAAGGCAATCGCGCGCTGATCACGACAAGTCGTTTCAATGGCTTGCTGTTCAATCAACGTAATTTGATTAGCATACGGGGCAATGGCTAAAGCTAATAAGAGCCCAACACTTCCGCCACCGACAATCGTCACCTGTCTATCCATCGGCTTGTTCCGTTGTCTGTGATTCAACACGACATTCAGTATCAATCAATAAAACCGCCATTTTAGTATACTCGACTAATTCCATGTACGCTTGTTCATCGTCCTGTTGACCTTGTTGCTCATCATCATACTGTAATCGAGCGATATCGGCTAAATCATTTAACCCTTCTTTGGCCTCTTGGCCAATTGTGTCAAAATCAATCTTAGCTAGGCCTAACCCGGACAAGTAACCTTGACTCCACATCGCTAAGGCATCAATACGCGCTTGAAAGGATTGTTGATCACTAGGCAATAACAATTCAAACTCTGTCAAAGGATCCGCTTCAAATGCCGCCTGTGTTGATTGATACATTTGCGAAACAATGGCTAAAGCCGGCTTTGTCGTCGCATCATTCGGGTCTAATGGTTTTGTGACTAAGGCATCTAACCAGGCATTTAAACGGATATCTGCCCCTGCCGTAATTAACGCACACAATAAGCCATGAGCTTCTGATGCCTCGCTTAATGCTCGAATTTTTAAAAGTGCATCAGCCATTTGTGTATAAGCGGGCAACTTGGTTTGATTTGACATTTTGTTTTTACCTTAATTACTTTTATATGTGGTTATAGTAGCATTTTGCCTGAGTATTGAAAAAATAAAATTGGCAATTTTCCTAAAAAACCCTTGATAGGTAAGGCAGCATTCGG
>CAZAJS010000018.1:0-18668 GCA_964485635.1 uncultured Francisellaceae bacterium | reverse complement strand
TTTTTGTTAACATTAGCACAAATTAATTATATGTATCTGCCTGTATCATTTGACGCGTTTGAGAATCAAGCGCAATAACGTCAGCAATTGTCTGCGGTTTTTCCACAGTGATTTGCGATAAAATCATTTCTAGCTTGTCAGTAATATCAGTAAACCGAATGTTTCCTGCTAAAAACTGCTCAACAAACACTTCATTCGCCGCATTAAAGACAACTAATCCGCCATAATCATGATTTCGAAGCAAATTAAAGACTAATTCTAACGCTTTAAAACGCTGTAAATCTACTGGCTCAAATGTTAAATCTTGTGCTGTTAAATCTAATGACGGCAAATCAAGTTTCGCACGATTTGGGTAATATAGTGCATAACTAATAGGTGTTTCCATATCTGGAACCCCTAATTGTGCCAACCAACTTCCATCTTGATAATGGACAAAACTATGAATAATACTTTGTGGATGAATTAATACATCAATTTTTTCAACCGCTAATTTAAATAACCACGCAGCTTCAACCACTTCTAAGGCTTTATTAACCATTGTCGCAGAATCTACTGAGATTTTTGCGCCCATATCCCAGTTAGGATGTTGACATGCTTGATCGGGTGTTACATTCGTTAATTCTGTCAATGACAATGTTCGAAATGGACCGCCTGAGGCGGTTAATACAATTTTTTCTAAATGATGTTTTTTAAGATTGTCAGATACATCTAAACATTGAAAAATGGCATTATGTTCACTATCAACTGGCAACAATGTAGCACCATATTGTTCAACTGCCTTCATAAAAATCTCACCGGCAGTCACTAATGCTTCTTTATTTGCCAATAAAATGCGTTTACCTGCCATGACTGCTGCCATCGTTGGTTCCAGACCTGCAATCCCTACAATGGCAGCCATAACACTCTCAACACAATGCGCTGAAGCAACATCACATAAGGCTTGCTGCCCAAATTGAACTTTCGTTGTAACACCTGCTTGATCAAGTTGATCTTGCAATGTTATCGCAGCATCTTGACTGGCCACAACGGCAATTTTCGGCTGAAATTCAATACATTGTTCATACAATTTCTTGATATTTTGATAGCCAGTTAATGCATAAATATCAAAATCATTTGGGTGAGCTCTGACAATGGACAAAGTACTTTGACCAATTGACCCTGTAGCACCTAAAATGGTTAATGTTTGCTTAGCCATGAACAACACTCCCTACTACTCTTGCGTCACTTGGTCATCTGTATAAGTAATTACTTGCAAGGCAACAACTTTTTCATCTTTTTGACGATTGATCAATTTCACCCCTTGTGCTGTTCGTCCTGTTTCTCTAACTTCAGATACGGCAAACCGTACAAGGGTTCCTTGATCCGTCATGATCATGGCATCATCTTGTGGTTGAGCAATGACAGCTGATACAATAGGGCCTGTGCGTTCAGTCGTGGTCATAGCCATAACACCTAATGAGCCACGCGCTGTCTTACGATAGGCACTAACTGGTGTGCGTTTCCCATACCCTTTAGCTGAAACATTCATCACCATATGTTGTTCTGATGGTGGGTTTAGCAATGCGACTAATTGTTGTTGTTCTGTTAAGCGCATACCTCTGACACCTTGCGCTGTACGTCCCATCAAACGAACTTCCGACTCGTGAAAACGGATGGCTTTACCACTGTCAGAAAATAGCATAATTTCTTGATCGCCGTTGGTTAATACAACATGTAATAATTCATCTGCCTGATCTAACGTGATGGCATAAATCCCATCCCGACGTGGTCTTGAAAATTGTTCTAATGCTACCTTCTTGACTCGACCGAACTTCGTTGCCATAAAGACATTATCAGTTAACTGTTCTTTTAAATCCACCGGCAACATTGCGGTAATTTTCTCTCCATCAGCTAATGGCAATAAATTATTAATCGGCTTTCCACGTGCATTACGGCCTGCTTGTGGTAATCGATAGACTTTATTCCAATAGACTTTCCCAAATGTTGAAAAATACAACATCGTGTCATGAGTTGAGGCAACAGATAATGAGTAAACAAAATCTTCTGATTTGATTTGTGTAGCAGATTTACCACGACCACCACGTCTTTGTGCATTATAATCAGACACCGGCTGTGATTTGATATAACCTCCGTAAGAAAAAGTCACAACCATTTGTTCACGTTCAATTAAGTCTTCATCATCCACATCGACTTGAGATGCAATAATTTCTGAACGTCGTGTATCACCAAACTGATCTTGAATCGCTTTTAATTCATCACAAATGACAGTTAATAAATAATCACGATCTTTTAAAATACGAATCAAGTCTTCAATCGTCACAATTAACTGCTTAAATTCTTCTAAAATTTTATCCTGTTCAAGTGCGGTTAAACGGTGTAATCGCAACTCTAAAATAGCATCCGCTTGTTTCGGTGATAACCAATAACCTTGTTCATGCAAGCCATAGTGTGCTGGCAAATCAGCGACTCGGTACATTTGTTGATCGATCCCTTGGACCATTTGCTCAACTAACTGACCTTCCCAAGCGATTGCTAATAACTTTTCTTTTGCTTCACTTGGCGTAGATGAGCCACGAATGATCTCGATCATGCGGTCAATATTTGACAAGGCAACAGCTAACCCTTCAAGAATATGAGCACGCGCCCGTGCTTTTTTAAGCTCAAAAATGGTTCGGCGTATGACAACTTCTTTCCGATGCCGAATAAATAAATCAAGAATTTCTTTTAAATTAAGTAGTTTCGGTTGCCCTTTGACTAAGGCCACCATGTTGACACCAAAACTCAATTGTAACTGCGTTTGTGCATATAAATTATTTAATAGAACTTCTGCTGAGTCACCCCGTTTTACATCAATGACAATCCGGATGCCCTCTTTATCAGATTCATCTCGTAGCTCTGCAATTCCTTCAATTTTTTTATCTTTAACAAGCTCGGCAATTTTTTCAACCAATTTCGCTTTATTGACTTGATAAGGCAGCTGGCTGACAATAATTTGTTGTTTGTTGCCATTTTTTGTCGTTTCAATGCGCGTTTTAGCACGCATCACAACACGCCCTTTCCCAGTTTTATAAGCATCAATAATGCCAGCTTTACCATTGATATAGGCTGCTGTTGGGAAATCAGGTCCCGGAATATATTCCATTAACGCTTCAATGGACATTTCTGGGTGATACATCAATGCAATCACACCATCAATTACTTCGCGTAAGTTATGTGGCGGAATATTCGTTGCCATCCCTACCGCAATACCTGATGACCCATTGACTAATAAGTTTGGAATCCGTGTTGGTAAGACATCAGGGATCCATTCTGTTTCATCATAATTCGGTGAAAAATCCACTGTTTCTTTGTCAATATCCTGTAACAATGCATGGGCAATTTTAGCCATACGCACTTCCGTATAACGCATTGCGGCTGCTGAATCTCCGTCCACAGAGCCAAAGTTTCCTTGCCCATCAACAAGCATATAACGCATTGAAAAGTCTTGCGCCATCCGAACAATCGTATCATAAACGGCACTATCGCCATGTGGATGGTATTTACCAATCACATCACCGACTACACGAGCTGATTTTTTATAGGGTTTATTATAGTCATTCCCTAGCACTTTCATTGCATATAAGACACGACGATGGACAGGCTTTAAACCATCACGAACATCTGGCAAAGCTCTTCCAACAATCACACTCATGGCATAATCTAAATAGGACTGCCTAAGCTCTTTTTCAATATTCACTGGTACAATTTCATTCGCGACTTTATCTGTCATAAAAACCCTTTATTCGGTGGCAAGTTGACCTGTAGTTATTATATCATAGATCCTAAGGAGACAAAATCAAATATTAACCATATTATAATTGCCAATTAATCGGCGTTTGGCCATGCTGCGTTAATGAGTCATTACATTTTGAAAAGTGTTGGCAATCAAAAAAACCTCGATAAGCAGACAATGGCGATGGATGTGGTGCTGTCAAAACAGTATGTTTGGTTTGATCAATAAACTGTCTTTTCTTTTGCGCTTGCCCACCCCATAACATAAAAACGACATGATCTTTAAATTGACTAATTATATCGATCACAGCATCCGTAAAATGTTGCCAACCTATTGTTGCATGTGAATGTGGTTTTTTATGAATCACGGTTAATACGGTATTTAATAAAAAAACGCCCTGCTGTGCCCAAGGCGTTAAATTCCCTGTTGATGGGATTGGAAGCGATAAGTCATTGGATAAAGTTTTAAAAATATTGGCTAATGAAGGTGGAAATGCTACCCCATCTGGCACAGAAAAAGATAATCCATGGGCTTGGCCTGGATTATGGTAAGGATCTTGGCCAAGAATCACAACTTTCAAACGGCTAAAAGGGCATTGTTTAAATGCATTAAATATCTGTGAAGCAGGAGGATAAATGATAGCCCCCTGATCCCGCTGATATTGCACATTAGCTAATATTTTTTGAAAATACTCAGACTGCTTGTGGGCTTTTAAAGCGTCCTGCCATTCCATACAACCTCCAATGGCATTATTCAAACAATGACACCTAATTCACCAGCTGTTCTAAACCATTGTGCTGCTTGAGCTTCTTGGCCATCCCGAAAGGCTTCAAGACCACGAATACGAGCATTAAGATTATCTTCATTCGGATAAATTGAAGCATAATACCATAAGGTCGCTTGATGCATATTTTGATCATGCCCTTGCCCAAATTCATTTAAATAGCCTAAGATCAATCGACTTTTGACATCACCTGATACAGCGAAAGGTTTTAACCGTTGATATGCCTTTCTAAAATCCCCCGCTGCAAACGTTTTGTAGGCCGTTTGAATTGTGCCTTTGCTGGGATGGGCGCTATCTTGCTGAGACATATCATTCAACATTGCTATTGTTTGATGATTAACACGTTTTTCTACAGCTTGATCTATGCTTTTTTGAGCAAGTTGATAATGGTGCCATCCATTTGCAACCACGCCAAACAAGACACTCAATACAATGATCACACTACTAATAGCCGTTGCTTTTTGACGTGTTAGTTTTTTATTTCTACGCATTAGCTTTTCAAAAGGCTTTTGTACCATCATTTATTTTTTCTTTTTCGGCGCATAAAGATCTGTAGCTGTTCCTTCATACATTTCAGTAGCAAGCATAACCGTTTCTGATAATGTTGGATGTGGATGTACTGTTAAAGCAATATCTTCAGCATCACACCCCATTTCAATCGCTAAAGTCGTTTCAGCAATTAATTCACCAGCATTCGGTCCTACCATTGCGGCACCAATTAAACGTTCATTTTTATCAAACAACATTTTTGTCATGCCTTCATCACGACCTAAACTCAATGATCGACCACTTGCTGCCCAAGGGAATACACCTTTTTCATAATCGATGCCTTGCTCTTTAGCTTGTTTTTCAGTCATTCCAACCCAGGCAACTTCTGGATCTGTATAAGCCACTGATGGTATTGCTTTTGGTTCAAAGTAATGTTTTTTCCCAGCAATTACTTCTGCTGCTGTTCGACCTTCTGGAACTGCCTTGTGAGCTAGCATAGGTTGACCAATGATATCCCCAATCGCAAAAATATGATCTACATTCGTTTTTAACTGCTTATCTACATGAATAAACCCATGCTCATCAACATTGACGCCCGCTTTATCCGCATCAATCAAATCCCCATTTGGACGACGTCCAACGGCTAATAAAATACGATCATAACGTTCAACATCACTTGGGGCATTTTTACCTTCCATCGTGACATAAAGCCCATCGTCTTTAGCTTCAACATTGGTGACTTTAGTCTCTAAACGAATATCATAACCGCGTTTTTTTATCATACGTTTTTGATAAGGCTGAACAATGTCTTTATCAGCCGCACCCATCAATTGGTCAGCAAATTCTGCAACTGTAATATGGCTGCCAAGCTCACTATACACTTGTGCCATTTCTAAACCGATAATACCGCCACCAATGACAAGCATTTTTTCTGGAATCTCTTCCATCTGAAGCGCGCCTGTTGAGTCGATAATTCTTGGATCATCAGGAACAAAAGGTAACTGAATAACACGTGAACCAGCTGCAATAATTGCCTGTTCAAACGCGATTGTTTTTGTTGTACCATCAGCCTGCTCAACGCTAAGCTCATTAGCTGCTGAAAATTTGCCATAGCCTTTGACAATTTCAACTTGACGTTGTTTGGCCATCCCTTTTAAACCTGTCGTAAGTTTCTTCACAACATTGGCTTTATAATCAATAATTTTATCACGGTTGTAAGTAAAATCCCCCATATCGATCAAGCCATCCGCTTGTAGCTCTTTAGCTTCTTCCATGACTTTTGCCACATGTAGTAATGCTTTTGATGGGATACACCCTACATTCAAGCAAACACCACCGATTTCATCATAGCGTTCAACGAGCATTACTTTTTTACCTAAATCAGCAGCCCGAAACGCTGCACTATATCCACCTGGACCACTTCCTAATACAACCACTTGTGTTTGCATATCACTCATTTTATAACCTCTTTATCATTGCTGTTTACAGTAATAATTCTCTTAAATCTTCTAAAAATGCATTATATTGCGTTAAGAATTTAGCCGCTAAAGCTCCATCAATTACACGATGATCCGTTGATAATGACAACGGCAACATTGTTCTTGGTTGAAATTCGCTACCATCCCAAACAGGTTTTGTCTGAGATTTTGAAACACCAAGAATTGCCACTTCTGGCATATTGATAATTGGTGTAAATGCTGTTGTCCCAAGCACACCTAAACTTGAAATTGTAAAGGTAGCCCCTTTCATCTCTTCAGGCTTAAGTTTACCATCTTTTGCTTTTCCCGCTAAAGTCGCCACCTCACTTGAAATTTCAAAAATACTTTTTTGATCGGCATTTTTAATAACTGGAACAACTAAACCTTTTGGCGTGTCTGCAGCAAAACCAATATTAAAATATTCTTTAATAATCAAATTTTCCCCATCATTCGATAAAGAACTATTAAACCTTGGATACATTTGCAAAGCTTTTGCCGCTGCTTTAATGAGGAAAGCTAATGGCGTTAACTTCACACCAGCTTTTTCGGCTTGTGCTTTTTTCGCTTTCCGAAAGGCCTCTAAATCTGTAATATCAGCTTCATCATAAAACGTTACATGTGGAATTTTAACCCAGTTTCTTGATAGGTTTTGTGCACTGATTTTATTGATGCGTGATAAAGGCTCTTTCGTTATAGGTCCAAACTTTTCAAAATCAATTTCAGGATCTGGTAATAAATCAAGCCCATTGCCAGAAGAGCCCTTACCTTGCTGCTGGGCTGTCACCGCTTGCTTAATATAAGCATTGCAATCATCTTTGGTGATTCTTCCTTTACGGCCTGTCGGGGTCACACGATTTAAATCAACCCCTAAAATTCGCGCCAGACGCCTTACTGCTGGTGATGCTGGCGCATTATGATTATCTGGAGCTGCATTTTGATCAATTCCTGTTTGCCCAGTTTGTGTCTTTGGTGTGTCTTCTTTTTGATTGACAGCTGCATTCGACTCTGAGGAATCTTGTGAGGCACTTGTTTGCTGTTTAGAAGACTCTTTATTGGTTTGATCCGCTTGCTGGGTTACGACTTTAGCAATAGAGTCACCCTGAGAAACCTTATCTCCTTCTTTGACAAGCATTTGAACGATTTTACCACCATAAGGGGCTGGAATTTCCATGCTAGCTTTATCTGTTTCTAATGTGATCAAAGAGTCTTCTGATTCGAATGTATCTCCTTCAGAGACATTGACTTCAATAACATCCACATTTTGATAGTCGCCGATATCTGGAACTTCAATGGTTTGTTCAGTTTGTATTTGATCATCACTTGTCGTTGTTGATGAGTCATTCGTTGATTGACTCTGACTGTCCGATGGGGCCGATGTTGACTGAGTTTGTGATGACGCTGATGCCTGAATTTCTGCAATAGGATCACCTTGGGAAACTTTATCGCCTTCTTTGACAAGCATTTTGACAATTTGTCCCGATTGTGGCGAAGGGATTTCCATGCTAGCTTTATCTGTTTCTAACGTGATTAAAGAATCTTCTTGTTCAACCTGATCCCCATCAGAAACATTCACCTCGATCACATCAACATTTTGGTAGTCACCAATATCTGGGACATAAATTTTTTCAGTTGTCATATTATAGACTCCTTGACTCATTAACTTAATTCTGGGGCAGGGCGTTGGTCATCAATACCATATTTTTCTTTTGCCTGCGCTAAGACATTTTCTTCTAATTGGCCTTCTTGCACTAAACCATACAAAGCAGCATATGCCACATGATAACGATCTACTTCAAAAAATTGACGAAGCGCTTCACGCGAATCACTCCGACCAAAGCCATCAGTGCCGAGTGTAATATAACGCTGTGGGATAAAGCCTCTTAGTTGTTCACTATAAAGTTTAATATAGTCTGTCGCTGCAATTACAGGGCCTTTTTGATTTTCTAAGCACTGAGTAAGATACGGCACTTGTGGTGTTGCTTCTGGATTTAAACGGTTATAGCGGACTGATTGTTGCCCATCACGATACAGTTCATTCGCCGATGTCATGCTCCAAATATTAGCAGATACGCCAAAATCTGCTTGCAACATTTCTGCTGCTGCTTCAACTTCACGAAGAATTGTCCCTGAACCCATTAACTGGACTACTTTTTCTGTCGGTTCACACGCCTGCCGTAAACAATATAAGCCTTTAATAATGCCTTGTTCAGCCCCTTCTGGCATCGAACCATGCGGATAGTTCTCATTCATCATTGTGATATAATAAAATACATTTTCATGCTGTTGATACATCCGACGCATCCCATCCCAAAGAATTACAGCCAGTTCATAGGCATAAGTTGGATCATAAGAGACACAATTCGGAATCAAACCAGCTTGAATGTGGCTATGGCCATCCTGATGTTGCAATCCTTCACCATTCAACGTTGTTCGTCCCGCTGTTCCACCTAGCAAAAATCCTCGAGCATGAGAGTCCCCTGCAGCCCACGCTAAATCACCAATGCGTTGAAAACCAAACATTGAGTAATAAATATAAAATGGAATCATTGGTACACGATGTACGCTATAAGAAGTCGCAGCTGCTAACCACGAGCAAAAACCACCTGCTTCATTAATACCATCTTGTAAGATTTGTCCATCTTTTGATTCTTTGTAGTACATAACCTGATCTTTATCTTCAGGTGTATAATTTTGGCCTTTCGGATTATAAATACCTAATTGACGGAACATGCCTTCCATTCCAAACGTTCGTGACTCATCAACTGTAATTGGCACTAAATGATCTTTAAGTTGTTTATCCCGCATCAAAGTTGAAACCATTCGGACAAATGCTGTTGTTGTCGATAACTCACGATCATCGGAATCTTTCATGAATAATTTACCAAATTCTGTATAGTGAGGGATCGGTAATGATTCACACTCATGGTATCGAGCAGGCATATATCCGCCAAGTGCTTGGCGTTTAGCATGTAAATATTTTGCCTCAGCACTTTGATCATCAAATTGAATAAAATCCATATTTTCAACTTGCGCCTGACTAGCTGGAATATCAAATCGTTCTTTTAGCTCACTTAAGTCTTCACTGGATAACTTTTTCACATTATGAGCAATATTTTTTGATTCTCCTGCTTTCCCTAGCCCATAGCCTTTAATGGTCATTGGCAAAATGACAGTCGGCTTACCATTGGTGTTTTGCGTCGCACGTTGGTAAGCTGCATATACTTTTACCGGATCATGTCCACCACGCATAAGATCATTAATCTCTTGGTCACTCATTTCTGAGCCCATTGCCTCGAGGTCTGGATCCCCAGAAAATAAGGCTTCACGCAAAGCTTTTGCGCCATGAGAGCGTGCATACTGCATTTTACCATCATTTAATTCTGCTAAACGTTTTTGAAGTTTGCCATTTTTATCTTTTTGAAACAATGGTTCCCAGTTACTACCCCATAAGACTTTAATAACGTTCCAACCGGCACCTCTAAAGATACCTTCAAAATCTTCAACGACCTTGCCATTACCATCAACCAAACCATCAAGACGCTGCATATTACAGTTAATGACAAAAATCAAATTATCCAATTGCTCACGCTTTGCACGTGTAATAGCACCTAATGACTCTGGTTCATCCATTTCACCATCACCACAAAAGACCCATACATGACGCCCTTGTGTATTAGCCATCCCACGGGCATGCAAATATTTCATAAAGCGTGCTTGATAAATACCTTGTAATGGTCCAAGCCCCATTGAAACAGTAGGAAATTGCCAATAAGTTGGCTGTAAATTAGGATGTGGGTATGATGATAGGCCATCTGAAAAAGCTTCTCGGCGGAACAATAAAAGTTGGTCCTCTGTCAAACGTCCTTCTAAATAAGAACGTGCATAAATAATTGGTGATGCATGGCCTTGATAAAACACTAAATCACCCGCTTGATTTTCATTAGGGGCCTGGAAAAAGTGATTAAATCCAACTTCATATAAGGTTAAAGCACCAGCCCCTGTTCCAATATGCCCCCCGATTGATCCATCTGCTTTATTCGCTTTAGCAACCATAACAGCCGCATTCCAACGATGCACTGCTTCGATTTTTTGCTCAATAGCTAAATCACCTGGGTAAGCAGGCTGCTCATCTTGACCAATTGTATTGACAAACGTTGTCTGAGCAACTGGATAAGCATTTTCAAGACCAAGCTGACCGGCTTTATTCATCAATTGGTCAAAAATAAAAGCAGCACGATCTGGCCCTTCTCGCTGTAGTACATCTTCTAATGCTTCTAACCATTCTTGCGTCTCTTGGACGTCAACATCTTGGTTTTGTGGCTGATGGTTTAATGGCTCTGACATCAAATATCTCCTATTTCCCATGATTTATCAAACAATATTGATTCATTCTATATTATTTCTTCCATTACTCATGATAGTACATTTTGACTCAAAAATACAGCAAGTTTATTGAGCATTCGTGAACGAGATCATTGGTTTAATACGATTGTCGAGTAAATTTTTGATTTTATCCTTGCACTTACACCATAGGTATGCAAGAATTATTCTTGCTGGCTTGGTCCTCTCGCAATGATAGGTCACAAACCCCGTCAGATCCGGAAGGAAGCAGCGGTAGTGACTGATTCGTGTGCCGGGATGTGGCTAAGTCAGTCTTCCAAACGCTAGTAAAAGGTTATAATTCACTTTATTTATGATTGTTCAAGTGGCCGTACCCGGCCCTTTTCGCACGGGTCTTGATTATCAAATACCCCCCCATTTTGGTGATCAAGACCCCTTGCGATTTTGTCGTGTAATTGTCCCACTGCGTAATAAACATGTTATTGGATTTGTCATAAGCACAACACCTTCAAGTCAATACACTGCACAAAAAGTTAAACCGATTATTGAACGAATTGATACAACACCCCTTTTAACACCGGTAACATTTGAAATTATTCTATGGGTCGGCCGCTATTATCACTGCCATTTATTTGATGTTCTTAAAGCCGCTTTACCACAAAAATTATTGACAGATCAACATGCGAATGTCAGCCAAGCCAGTTGGTATCACGTCACAGAACAAAAAGCCTCTTTCACGCAACAAGCTAAACAACAAAAGGCCGCCTATAGTTATTTAAAGCAACATGGCCCCTGCCGCTATCAAACATTAAAACAAGCTCAATACCAACGTGATACGCTTAACCGTTTAGTTAAAAAAGGGTATGTCGCCAGCACGCATCAAGTCGATTATCAACTTGTAAAACCACCTTTAGATCAGGCTCAACTAAGCCCTATCAAGCTAACGGACAGTCAAAAAAATGCCATTGAAACCATTGAAAATGCTAAAGGGTTTGCTCCTTTTTTACTGTTTGGTCCAACGAATAGTGGTAAAACCGAAGTTTATTTGCAAATTGTGGCTTTACATGTCGCGAATGCAACTCAAGTGCTTGTATTAGTTCCTGAAATTAATTTAATTCCACAAACGGCTCAACGTTTTCAACAACGTTTTAATAATTCCACAATCGCAATGGTTCACTCCCAAATCACGCCTCAAGAAAAGCTTGATACGTGGTTTGCAGTCCAACAAGGTCACGTTGATATTCTGATTGCAACGCGCAGTGGCTTATTTTTTTCATTTGCTAAATTAGGGCTAATTATTATTGATGAAGAGCATGATCACGCCTTTAAACAAGCTCATGCCCCACGTTACCATGCACGCGATGTGGCCCTTGTCCAGGCAAAAAAAAGATCAATCCCAATTATTTTAGGAAGTGCAACGCCTTCATTAGAAAGTTACTATCAGGCACAACAAGGCAAATTCACACAATTAACCCTTATGCCACGCGCCAATCAGACATTAAATCATTATTATTGTATTGATTTAACGAAAAATCGGCCTAATTGCGGGATTAGTTTCCCATTACAACAAGCCATTACACGCCATCTTGAAGCTAATCATCAGGTATTAATTTTTATTAATCGACGAGGGTTTGCACGCAGTTTGATTTGCCCAAATTGTGGTTGGTGTGCGACTTGTCAGCGCTGTGAAAAACCCTATACCATGCATGTTAAGCCTTATCAATATTTAGCCTGTCATTTTTGCCATACAAGTATTAATGTGATGATTCAGTGTCCAGAATGTCATAGTGAATCACTCGATGTCTTTGGGACTGGTACTGAAAAAATAGAGCGATTTTTAACACAAACGTTTCCTGACCATCAAGTGGTTCGGCTTGATCGAACCGCAACAGCACGCAAAGGCACATTACAAACAACACTTGAACAAATTGCTGATCACTCGGCTGATATTATTATTGGAACGCAAATGGTATCAAAGGGCCACCATTTCGACCAAATAGGCCTTGTTGGAATCATTAATGCTGATGCAGGGTTTTATAGCCAAGATTTTCGTGCCTTAGAAAATACCGCACAATTGATTACTCAGGTCAGTGGTCGCGCCGGTCGATCAGAATCGATGGAAGGGCAAATTTATTTACAAACTTACCAATCTGATCATCCTGTTTTACAAAAGATGCTTAAACAGTCTTACACTTGTTTTCTTGATGAATTACTACAAAAAAGACGCTGTTTAGACTATCCGCCTTTTACTGCTCAATGCCAAATTCAAGCTGAGGCCAACCACCCTGATATTGGCTTAAATGCATTAACAAAACTTCAACAAATATTAAATACTTATGGTTGGGATGATTTATTCATGACCGATCCACTGGCGGCCTTACACCATAAATTGGCAGGTCGATATCGTCATGTACTTTTACTGACAAGCCGATATCGGCGCACCATCAATCAAGCTGCTCAAGTTGCTTATTCATTAATTTATCAGCAACGCGCCTTTCCTAAAGCTAAATTAGTCATCGATATTGATCCAATTGATACCTTATAATGCAGATTAAGCTAAGTCAAAACCCACATTTTATTAACAATCATGAAATTTAGTTTAAACACCCCTTCAACGATTGCACTTCATTACTGAAAAGGTGAATAGAAAAAATAAACTTTCATATCAGATTTTATATCCGCGAGATTGCTCGTTGATAAATATACCCCGGCACTTGCTGATATTCAGAAAAGAAAATTTGTCCTTCTTCAGCCTTCTTTGTTGGCATAACAAAAACAGATGGGGCTTTTCTTAATTTTAATGTTTTTGCTAAAGATGCATCAGTCGCCATTTGTTTTTCTGCCGCTGCCCAATTATCTTTGATCTGTTTTTCAGACAAGCCAATGGATTGAGCAAGTTCGTCAACTTGATCTTTTGATTTGGGAATTTCAGCGTGTAATGTTGCTGTTAAAAAATCTTGATAATTTGACTGCCCACCCGTTAAGTAAGCAACGATTGACATTTCATATAAATATTGACCCACTTTAGTCTGCTGATCATCCTGACCGGCAAAATAGTGAAATACAGCATGCGCATCGGTATTGTCTGACAGCACTTGTTGCGTGATTTGATAATTTTCACGGCATTGCTTTTGTGTCAAATCACAAAACTGTAAAATTGTAATCCCAGATGATTGATCCCCAATGACGGGAGCCTGATCAACTGTTTTCACTGTTTTTTGATTATGTAATGCTAGATAAGCATTATAAAAAGTAAATGCATGCATATCACAAACTTGCCCTTCAGGATGCGCAACAGCACTTCCTGTCCCAGCAAGCATGCCAATTAATGTCGCAGCCATATAAATTTTTTTCATTGATTGCTAGTCTCCTATCATTTCAATTGAACTAGTTAATTTTCATTAATCGGTCTAACCAGTCTTGAGGATATTATTTAAATGTTGGTTTAGTACTGAATATTGATTGTTTGTTGATCTTTTTTACCTGTGATAACAAATCTTGGCGTTACTTTGGGTAGATGACCATCAACACGTTCAGCAGCAATATGCCAACGTGCTTGGCTTAAATGACCTTCATCCGACATCTTTATGGTTTTTTCACCATTATCCATTTTAATGCTTTTTTCAGCACTGGCTGAATTCGCTGCTTTAATTACAACTTTTTGACCTTTTGGTAAACCTGATACTTTAAATGTCATTTTTTCTGATTGCGGATGCAAGTGCTTCACAACACTAAAAAAGTCATGATTGGATTCAATATCACTACCCGTTACCCATAATTCTTTTTTACCAAGGTCGTCATTGTCTGGTACATAAATATTAAACTGGCAATGCGTATGTCCTTGATAAACATCACAAGTCTTACCATCTTGAGTGTAAAACAGGTTATCATCATTACTATGTAGCGTTAATGTGAAATGTTTTTTCGGTCCATTTTGTGAGGCACCAAAAGCCATATGTTGCACATCACTATTTGAATCATTAATCGCCGCATCTACTTCCACAGTCTCCTTATCACCTTTTTGTACTTCATTTTTGTCAACCTGCTCAGTAATGCCACTGAGTTTTGCTTTTGATTCACCAGGACTACTTGCATCATCACTACTGTCATTACAAGCAGCTAATAACAAAGTTGAACAAACTAGAAAAGCTATTTTCTTTTTCATAATTTCACCTATTAACTTTTTAATATTCTTTTATGGTCATTGTCATTAATATATAGCACAGCTTGATTACTCATTTGAAAAATGGGCTTTGGACCATGCTAAACGACCATCAATATCGCCCTCTGGATTACGACCTGACTGATCAAATACAGCAATATAATGAACCTTTTTATCATCATGTTGTTGGTAGACTACATCACCTTTTGCGTATGACTTATCTTGTTGCCATTGACTAGTCTGGTCAAGATTGACTGGTAACCATTCTAAATTTTGATCTGGTGTTAAGCCTTGATTCGCAACGAGACAATAATAAGCTTGACCTTGATACGTGACAAAGTCACCAAACTGATAGCTTTTACTATTATTCCACTGACTTGGTTGTGGAATCGGATCTGGAGAGCTATGCACATCAATAATCCAAGAATAATTGACACCACGCTTTTCCGCGGCTTGCTTTTGGATATACACACGATTGTCATCAGATCGTGTTGGGTCGACTGAATCTGATGCTTTATCTAACGCCCCAATTTGAATAATCCCTTTCTTTGATGCTGTTTGATCAAAAGCTTTAGCTAATGCATATTTCCAATGACCAATATTTTGCTCAGTTAATGTGATTTTAACAGAATCTGCATCTTGGTTGCCTGCTAAAATACCTGTCCGTAAATTTTCACTATTATCAAATAATCGGAAAACTAGCTGATCTCCAATTTTAAGCCCTGGAATGTCATATAATGCATTATCACTACGACCACTACCATTTAATGCCTTCCAAGAATTAGACTCAGGCTCTGGTTTTGCATGCTCGTGTGTAATAGACCACGTATAGTTATTGGGATTTGTAACCTCTTGTGAAATATAAACGTCATTCTGGTCATCTTTCGCCGGTACGACATGTTGCTTATCGCGACTCAAATGGCCAATTTTAATTGCACTATTCAACGCATTTTCATTATTAATCTGATTAGCAATATTATACTGCCACGTATCCATATTTTCATGAGAAATGACTACTTGAGCTGTTGCTTTGTCTTGCTCTTTCTTATTTTCAGTCACAAATTTGATGGTATCGCCATCTTGCAAATTTGTATAGGTTGGCAACCCTGTATTCCCCGCATCATTGACCAATTGATCCCAATGGCTTTCAACAGGCTGACCGTTGTCAATATCTACATCACTACAAGAATAAAAGGCTTCTGCACTATCATTGCGTTGCCATACAGTAAATAAAACATGGCCACCACGTTTATTTTCGGGAATATGGCATTTAAACGACTCAAACTTACTTCGTGTACCATCTTTTTCCTCCCCGGTTTGTAGTGGGGATGTTCTGCCATCTGGGACATAATGACAAATTGGTTTAGGGTCTAAATCAGAAAAATGGACAGGCGTTCCTGGTTGCCAACTATCTTTCGTAATATAAACATCAACATACCCATTCGGATAGGTGTTATGAGGCGCTGTAACAACATATGTAAATTCTTGATTTCCCGGTTGGATTTTGGTTGCATAATCTTCCCAATGATATTTAGGATCATTCAATGCATTCCAAGCTCCCCCTTTTCCAGCACCACAAATTGGATTATTTTTTCCAATTGCTGTTTTATGTGCACCTAAGGGATCTTTTTTATAACTTGGATTGCTTGAATGCCCTCCAGCACCCCCTTGATTAACACCACTCCAATCCGTGAAAACTCGCTGTTTACCATCTGCTGCAAGAGCTTTACAAATGGGATCATCACCCCCATTCCAAGGTGTACTCTTATTGGGTGAAGCACCTGATGAACAACGCCATTGGCGTGCTTGTGGATAGGATAATGCGCCATGTGCCCATGCAACACTACTTGTCGTGGTTGCTGTCAATACAATGGCTGAAATAAGGTTAATTGTTCTTTTTTTCATTAAAACTCCGATTTAGACTTGGATTGTTATTCTTTAATGAAAGATTGTACAATATTAAACCAGACAATACAACCTTAAGCATTAAGAAAATGTTGATAAAAGCATAAAATTTATTTAATGAAATATTTTAATACATAAAAAAGCCAGCAAAAATGCTGGCTTTTTGTAATTAATTCAGTCTTTTAAATAATGGCGTTAATAAGCGTCTAGGGGATTACATCATACCGCCCATACCGCCCATACCACCCATGCCGCCCATACCTGCAGCAGCACCTGATTGGTCATCATTATCTTGTTTAATTTCAGCAACCATTGCCTCAGTGGTGATCATCAAACCAGCAACAGAAGCTGCATGTTGGATTGCAGAACGCGTTACTTTTGTTGGGTCAATAATTCCCATCTCAAGCATATCGCCATATTCACCTGTGGCGGCATTATAACCATAATTACCACTGCCAGCTCTCACCTCATTGACGACTACAGATGGTTCACCACCAGCATTCGTCACAATTTGACGTAATGGAGCTTCCATAGCTCGACGCAATAAAGCAATCCCATGATTTTGGTCTTCATTGTCACCTTTTAAGGTTTCAATAGCTTTTTGCGCCCGCAATAATGCAACACCACCACCGGGCACAACACCTTCTTCAACAGCTGCACGTGTGGCACTTAACGCATCTTCCACGCGTGCTTTCTTTTCTTTCATTTCTACTTCTGACAAAGCACCAACACGGATAACGCCAACACCACCAGCTAGTTTAGCAACACGTTCTTGAAGTTTTTCTCGATCATAGTCAGAACTTGCTGCTTCAATTTGTTTGCGAATGGTTTCGACACGTTGCTCAATAGCTGCTTGATCACCATTTCCGCTAATAATGGTTGTATCATCTTTTGTGATACGTGCACGCCCAGCTGAACCAAGATGCTCAAGTTTGACATCTTCTAATGTCAAACCAACTTCTTCTGAAATGACTGTTGCACCCGTTAAAATCGCAATATCTTCCATCATGGCTTTGCGACGATCACCAAAACCAGGCGCTTTAACGGCTGCTACCTTGATAGTGCCTCGCAAGCTGTTTAATACAAGGGTCGTTAAAGCTTCACCTTCTACTTCTTCAGAAATAATGAGCAATGGATTGCCTGATTTCGTGACACTTTCTAGCGTTGGCACTAAATCACGGATATTAGAGACTTTTTTATCAATCAATAAAACATATGGGTTTTCAAACTCAGTCGTCATGCTTTCTTGGTCCGTGGCAAAATATGGTGATTGATAGCCACGATCAAACTGCATGCCTTCAACGACATCCAGCTCATCTTCAAAGCTTTTGCCTTCTTCAACAGTGATGACCCCTTCTTTGCCCACTTTATCCATTGCCTCAGCAATCATTTCACCAACATTGTGATCTGAATTTGCTGAAATGGTCCCTACCTGCTCAATCGCTTTACGATCTTCACAGTTTGATGAAAGGCTTTTTAGTGCTTTTACCGCTTCTTTCATCGCCTTATCAATTCCACGTTTTAAATCCATTGGATTCATGCCGGCAGCAACGGATTTAAGACCTTCTGTTAAAACACTTTGGGCTAAGACCGTCGCAGTCGTTGTGCCATCACCTGCTAAATCAGCGGTTTTTGAAGCAACTTCTTTAACCATCTGGGCGCCCATGTTTTCATATTTGTCTTCTAATTCAATTTCTTTGGCCACAGACACGCCATCTTTGGTGATACTTGGTGAGC
>CAZAJS010000017.1:0-18946 GCA_964485635.1 uncultured Francisellaceae bacterium | reverse complement strand
AATCGCTCTTTGTCCCCTTTTCCAAAAATTCGCACAACCCCTTGGGTTAAGTCACATTGCTTTAATTCAAGGTTAACCAATTCACTGACTCGCAATCCTGTAGCATATAACACTTCTAGCATCGCCTTATCACGTTGACCAATTAAGCTGGACAAATCAGGAGCCTTTAATAATGCATCGACTTGTGATTCACTGACGGTTTCAGGTAAATAATGCCCGAGTTTGGGCATTATTAACTCACTTGTTGGATCATAAGCAATTTTGCCGGTCTGATATAGCCATTGATAAAATTTACGTAAGGTTGATATCAAACGCGCGTTTGATCGTTCAGAGTATTTCTGTTCATATCGATAAATTAAATAATGCTTCAAATCTGGTGGTTGCAAAGCTTCAAGACGAACATTATTAAAATAACGTACACAGGATAATAAGTCTTGACGATAAGCCGCTAAAGTATTTTGGCTTAATCCTTGGCTGAGCCAAATATCATCGAGAAATTCATCAATCATTTGCATTGAATCAAGAACGAATCAAGCAAGCTAAGTGCTGCTGATTCAAAAGAGTAACAAAATTATACACGCTCTTTAATACGTGCTGCTTTACCAGTACGACCACGCATGTAGTAAAGTTTCGCACGACGAACTTTGCCTCGTTTCATCACTTCAATACTTTCAATTAGTGGGCTGTGCAATTGGAATGTCCGCTCAACACCATCAGATCCTGACAAACGACGGACTGTAAATGCTGAGTTTAGACCCCGGTCACGAATCCGCATGACAAATCCGCGAAACGGCTGAACACGCTCTTTACTACCTTCTTTAATTCGTACATTAACAGTGACCGTATCTCCCGGATAAAGAGTTGGCAGGTCTGTTCTCAACTGGTCGTTTTCGACCATTTCTAAAAATTGATTTTTCATAATTGACTCTCCTTTTTGATGCTTACCTGAGTGTTTTCGTTGGCAAAAGCCTTTATTCTAATATCTCTGGCATTGGCATGTTAACAACGAACTTCGACGCTGGTACGTCTTTTTGGCTCGCTGGGCTTGTCGCCATGCGGCGATTTTTTTGTGGTCACCTGAGCGTAGCACGTCAGGAACTTTTTGACCATTTGGCAATTGCGCTGGTCGTGTATAATGAGGGCAATCGAGCAACATTTGATCACTAAATGACTCTTGTGCTGCTGAATCAGCGTGATTTAACACCCCCGGCAATAACCGAATAATGGCATCCATCATCACCATTGCTGGCAACTCTCCACCGGTTAGCACATAATCACCAACCGAGATTTCAACATCCACATAGGTCTCAATGACGCGTTGATCAATCCCTTCATAACGACCACAAAGCAAAATCAGTGGTGTTTGCTGTTGTGCAAATGATACTACATCTGATTGCACTAATGGCTTACCTTGCGGTGATAAGTATACCACTTTTGCTTGACTACCTAAAGTCATTTTTGCCGATTCAATCGCTTTTGCTAATGGTTCATAACACATCACCATGCCAGGACCACCACCAAAGGGCCGGTCATCAACCGTTTGATGGGCATCCTGCGTATAGCTTCTTGGATTAATCACATCAAGCTTAACCTGATGTCGATCAAAAGCTCGGCGAATCACACCTTGGTCTTTGAATGCTGAAAACATTTCTGGAAATAAAGAAATGACACTCAACTGCATGATTGACCACTCACGAATCAATCCCTGACCAATCGACAAGAATGGTCTGATTAACGAAATCAACACGGACTACATGCTGCTTAACAAAAGGAATTAACGCCTCTTGTTGATTATTGTCACAGCATAAAACTTGATTCGCACCTGTTTCAAGCAAATCAATGACTGTACCAAATGACTCGCCTTGCAGATTCACAACAGATAACCCAATCAAATCGGACCAGTAATATTCATCCTCAGGCAAATCAGGTAAAACATCACGAGGCACACCAAGCAAACAATGCGTATAGTCTTTCGCTTGCTGTCGATCATTGACAAAAGGTAGCTGAATCAAAAATTTTTGCCCTTTCTGGAATACTTTTTCCCCTTCAAGCAGCTGCCATTGGCCATCTTGAAGCAAAAACCACTGACCATAGCTTAGTGCATCAGCCATTGATGTTGCCAACAAAATTAAATTTTGCTCACCTATTACACCATAAGGGGCGCCAATTTTGGCAATTGGCACATACTGTTCAGATTCAGCCATCAATGTTGCAACCTTTGTAATTATGCAGCCTGATGTTCTTTACGCGCTTCTTTTACAAGTGAGCTAACACGTTGTGACATTTTTGCCCCTTTTGATAGCCAGTGCTCAATGCGCTCTAGTTCAATTTTTTGCTTGATTTCTTGACCACGAGCAACAGGATTGAGAAAACCAACTCGCTCAATAAAACGGCCATCACGTGGATTACGGCTATCAGTGACCACTAAATGATAAAAAGGGCGCTTTTTCGCACCAGCACGTTGCATACGGATTACAACCATTTTTTCTTCTCCAAATTTTAATTAACTTATTACTGCACAAAAGACTAAATCACGATTATAAACAAAATTTTGATACAATGCAATATTGCTTTAACGCTTTTATCGCTGTCTTTGTCTCAATGTGGCACTATTTTAACACAAATAAAACATATTTTACCAAGAAAAATGGTATTTTTAACTTGATGTTGCTTTATAAATTATGCACAATGCCTTATAATAAAATTAATTAAATGGCTGTTTATCACGCAGGCAGGCGTAATAAACATAATATCAATCAATCAATATGGTGATTTTATGCCGTCACGTAATAACTATTCCGCTTATATTATCAGCCCCGATATGAGTTTGAAAACCGAACTAGAAGATTTACTAGTCCATCATCATTTTGATGTGACTTATGTCAATAATAGCCAAGATGCTTTGTCACAACTCGTTTCAGAACCGACTTGTGATGTGGTTCTACTTGATATTATTTTAGATGATATTTATGGGATCCAGCTGGCCAAGCAACTTCGCTTTCATCACCCAGATTTACCGATTGTTTTTGTCAGTCGGCATCAAGACCCCACCGATATTGTTTTATGCTTTGAGGCTGGAGCTGATGATTATATTGTATGGCCAAGCCCCTTAAAAGTAGTCATGGCACGTATTATCGCGCGGTTACGCCAACCATTCAATGACATCTCGCATGACCCTAAAATTATCTATGCCAATGAAATCGATATAGATCGACATCAGGATATTGAGTTTGGCTGTTGGCATTACCAACCAAAAAAGGGACGTTTTTTTATTAATGAAAAAGAAGTTTATTTAACGGAAAAAGAAAATCGACTTTTAAAACTTTTTTTAAGAAATCCTTATCAAAAGGTCACCCGCCAAACTTTAGCTGAAGCCCTAAACCTTGACCATAAACCGGATATTGCCCGTGACGTGAATATTCATATTCATCGCTTGAAAAATAAATTAGTCCAAAATTCAGATCATTATCCTCCAATCAAATCAGTTCGTGGCATTGGTTATATGCTTGATGCCTACTTAACTTATCACTATGATGGGTATGAACTCAAAAGCAACCGCCGCTAAAAGACTTGTATATTCAATGAATATTTTTTAAAATTATTCATACACTCGCTTCACCTTTCTTAAAAATTCAACTGTAAGGGCCTGCCTATCATGAATAATGATTTTTTATTCACTTCTGAATCTGTTTCTGAAGGACACCCCGATAAAATTGCCGATCAAATTTCAGATGCCATTCTTGATGCTATTCTCAAAGAAGATATTCATGCCCGTGTTGCTTGTGAAACTCTTGTCAAAACAGGCATGGTATTAATCGCCGGGGAAATTTCAACAAATGCTTGGGTTGATATGGAGCAAATTGCCCGAGATGTGATTTTGCGCATTGGTTACAATTCTAGTCAGCTTGGATTTGATGGCAATACTTGTTCCGTTTTAAATGCCATTGGAAAACAGTCGCACGAGATTGCCCAAGGGGTTGATAAAGCCGACCCGATGGCACAAGGAGCCGGCGACCAAGGGATCATGTTTGGCTATGCAACTAATGAAACACCGACTTATATGCCAGCGGCCATTTATTATGCGCATCGTTTGATGGAGCGTCATGCGTTTTTACGCAAAAGCAAAGCCCTGCCTTGGTTAGGGCCGGATGCTAAAAGTCAGGTCACACTTCGCTATATTGACAATCAACCGCAATATGTGGATACCATTGTTTTATCAACGCAACATGCTGCTGATATTGACCAGGAAACACTCGAGCATGCAATTAAAGAAGAATTGATTGATCATGTCATTCCAAAAAAATGGTTATCTGAGAAAACAAAATTTCTAATCAACCCATCTGGCAGCTTTACCATTGGCGGTCCTGTCGGTGATTGTGGCTTGACAGGGCGCAAAATTATTGTCGATACTTATGGTGGAGCGGCACATCATGGTGGTGGTGCATTTTCAGGAAAGGACCCCTCTAAAGTAGACCGTTCGGCAGCTTACATGGCTCGGTATATCGCTAAAAACATTGTTGCCGCTAAGTTGGCTGATCGATGTGAGGTGCAAATTTCTTATGCAATTGGCTATGACCAACCAACGTCAATTATGGTCAATACATTTGGCACAGGAAAAATCCCTGAAGACCAAATTGTGACTTTAATTGATCAACATTTTGATTTGCGCCCTCATGCGATTATTTTAACCTTAGACTTATTACGCCCTATTTATCAAAAAACCGCAACTTATGGCCATTTTGGCCGTGAGAATGAACAATTCCCATGGGAAAAAACAGACCAAGCCGATAAACTAGCTCAGGCCGCAAATTTATAACCGCCTAGGTAAATTGCCTATCAAAAAAAGCAAAGGTTTGTGTAGCAACCTTTGCTTAGATGTTTTAACGTCTCATGATCACTCTATGGGCAAACTACATTTTCTCAGGAATTTCAATCCCTAATAAATCTAACAGTAATGTTAATTGATATAATGTGACTTGACATAGCGCTAATTTACTTCGGCGTTGCTGTGTTTGTTGAATTTGCAAAATCGGCGTATCGGCGTAAAATTTATTAAATGCCACCGCTAACGTATATGCCTGCTCACATAAATGATGTGGGGCATATTGTTCGTATGTTTTACTAATTGCATTGCTACCACCGGCTAACGTTAAGTAAAGTTGCCGTTCAACGTCTGAATCCGCCGGGGCTAAATCAGTATGACTCACCTGCATTTCAGCACGTCGCAATAATGATTTAATGCGCACTGCTGAATATAATAGATAAGGACCTGTTTTGCCTTCGTAGGTAGCTACTTTATCCAAGTTAAATACATAATCTGTCATGTATGGATTGACTAAATCAGCAAACTTGATAGTCGCTAGGGCAACTTTATCAACTACTTGCTGATGCTCATCAATGCTCATGTGCTCAGAGCTACGCAAACTAGCTTTACTCTTTGCCTCTTCAATCAAAGCACTCAATCGCATCACACCGCCGCCTCGCGTTTTAAATGGTTTTCCATCAGGACCATTAACTGTACCAAACCCAATATGAGTTAAATCAGTTTTTGGTGCAATTTGGCATTGCTTTGCCGCAGTGAATACTTGTTTAAAATGCAAAGATTGACGTTTATCAACAACATACAAAATTGCATCAGCCTGCAACTGTGAGACACGCGCTTGAATGGTTGCTAAATCGGTTGTCCCATACATCACGGCTCCATCAGATTTTTTCAAAATCAAAGGCGGCAACTGATCATCATCAAATGGAACAACAACGGCCCCTTGACTATATGCGGCATAGCCTTGTTCCAGTAATTGTTCCACCAATGGGCCAACCCAGGGCTGAGCATCACTCTCACCCAACCATAAATCAAAATTCACGCCAAGACTATCAAAATCTTTTTTCAAAGCTTCAACTGACACATTAACAAAATGTTTCCATAGTGCTTGATACCCTCGGCGGCCTTCCTGTAACTGAGCTGTTGCCTGTCTTGCCCGTTTTGCTGCTTGCTCATCAGTTTTACAGCGACTAGAGGCTTCTGGATACAAAATAGATAACTGATCAACACTAACAGGTGACTGCTCTGGATAAGGGCCTTGAAAATCAGGGTCAAAATAAACAAGATCCGGCCATTTTTCACGCACAGCCTCAATCAACATGCCCATTTGCGTGCCCCAGTCCCCTAAATGAACATCACTAACGACACTATCACCGACAAAGCGATAGACACGTTGCAACGAATCCCCAATCAAAGTTGATCGGATATGGCCAACGTGCATTGGTTTAGCCACATTAGGTCCGCCAAAGTCAATCACAACTTTTTTAGGCTGCTCTGGTGGCTCAACACCAAAACGCTGATCAGCCGCAATTTGTTGTACCCAATCACATAAAAACTCGTCAGATAAAGTAATATTGATAAACCCGGGTTTAACAACAGATAAATCAGAAAAACATGGATTTGATTGCGCCTGTAAAGCTTGCACAATTTGTTCTGCAATGACAAACGGTGGCTGGCCTTTTTGCTTGGCTAAAGGCATGGCAGCATTACATTGAAACTGACTTAATTCTGGACGATTTGAGCGTTGAACAACAGCATATTTGACCGGAAAACCAAGCTTAGTAAAAACAAGCTCAAACAAATGATTTAAATGTTTTTCAAGTGTTAATGCGTTCATGTGTTATCCTTTTTCAACCTTGACCCAAATTATTGCGATACCTTAGCCGTTACAGGGCGCGGCACAACGTCTAGCCGCTGTAATGCTTTCACCACAGCTTCTTGTTCTTGACCCTCAATTTCTAGTAATGTATACCGGTCATATAAACGAATTTGCCCAATCCGTCTACGTGAAATCTTGGCATCTTGCTGTAAATGTTCAAGCAATGTTTTTTTATGAACCTGATCTCGACGGCCGACATTAATATGGTACATGGTTTGCTCACCAGTTGAGCTTTGACGCTTGCCAGTTTGCTCACGTGATAGTCTTTCTCTTTTTTCAGGCGCCGGCTTGGCTTCTGGCACAAATAAAGTTTTTCCTTGCTGGGCCATTAAGGCTAAAGCAGCTAACGTATCTTCAATATCAGTGCCATACTCAGCCTGGAACGCCAGCATCATTTCTTTGAATTTTGCTAAATTTTTATGACGAATTATTTCGGCAATTTCACGCTTAAATGTTGCTACCCGTTTTTCAGTCACGGCTTGAGCACTTGGCAATTGACTTTCCACGATTTTACATTTTGCGGTACGCTCAACCATTTTTAATAATCGCAAATCTTTTGGATAAACAAGCGCAATGGCTGATCCTGTCCGACCCGCACGCCCCGTCCGGCCAATACGGTGAATATAGGATTCATGATTTTGTGGAAGATCATAGTTAATCACATGTGTGATACGATCCACATCCAGGCCTCTTGCCACAACATCGGTGGCAACTAAAACATCGACTTTACCAGATTTAAAGTGGTTGACCATATCTTCACGTTGATTTTGAGCAACGTCACCACTAATACCAATGGCTTTTTTGCCACTGGCTTTTAAGGCATCTGCTACTTCCATTGTCTGGCGTTTAGTATTGACAAACACCAATACCCCATCAACATCTTCAACTTCTAATAACCGGTCTAAAGCGGCCTGTTTCGTTAAACCTTTAACCACGACAAAGCGTTGATCAATTGTATTAGCTGCAACCGTTTTTGATTTCACTTGAACTTTACAGGGTTGACGCAAATAGTCATTGACAATTTTAACCACATCTTGTGGCATTGTTGCAGAAAACAAAGCACGTTGGCAGTGGCTCGGGGTATAACTTAAAATCCATCGGACGTCGTCAATAAAGCCCATTCGTAACATTTCATCAGCTTCATCAAGTACTAATGATTGTAACTGATCTAATTTCAAAATGCCTCGACGCATATGATCCATGATCCGCCCCGCTGTGCCAACGACAACTTCAACACCACCTTTTAAAGCGCGAATTTGTCGATCATAAGCTTGGCCACCATAAATCGCAGCGACATTAATTTTTCCAAGATTTTTAGCAAAGCATTGAAATGCTTCAGACACTTGAATAGCTAACTCTCGTGTTGGGGTTAAGACTAGCACTTGCGGCATGCGACAATCGGCATTTAAATCAATTTTTTGTAATAAAGGCAATGCAAAAGCAGCCGTTTTACCTGTTCCAGTTTGCGCCTGTCCTAACACATCACGATCCGTTAACATATAAGGGATCACATTCGATTGGATCAAAGTCGGTTTATCATAACCTAAATCTTTAATAGCAGAAAGCAACGCTTCATTTAAACCAAGTGTATCAAAAGTTGGATGCGCTGTTGTTTGTTCATTCATATAGTTTTAATTCCAATTGTTATTATTTCAATATTTTCATTTTTAATGGTCATTACACAACCATTGACTTGTTCGATCATGCTTGTTCTAACTGATCTAAATACTTTTCAGCATCTAAAGCAGCCATACAGCCTGTACCGGCTGATGTTACCGCTTGGCGATACACATGATCCATCACATCGCCGGCGGCAAAAATACCTTTTTGAGAGGTTGCCGTGGCATTACCTTGCAACCCAGATTGAACAACGATATATCCTTGCTCCATTTCTAAATGGCCTTGGAAAATATCTGTATTAGGCTTATGTCCAATCGCAACAAAGACCCCGCTAACATCAAGTGTTTTGACGGTTTCATCTTTTGTTGATTTCACACGGACACTGTGAACCCCTTGCTGATCACTTCCTAAAATTTCATCAACTGCATAGTTCCATTCGACTGAAACATTGCCATTTTCCACTTTATCCATTAACTTATCAACTAAAATCTTTTCGGCACGTAACGTATCACGGCGATGAATCAAAGTCACTGATTTAGCAATATTAGAAAGATAAAGCGCTTCTTCAACGGCGGTGTTGCCGCCGCCAATAACAGCAATGTCTTGATCTCGATAGAAAAAACCATCACAAGTAGCACAAGCAGAAACACCCTTGCCCATAAATTTACTTTCTGAGGCTAATCCTAAATATTTAGCTGACGCACCTGTTGCAATAATTAAAGCATCGCAACTGTAATGATCAACTTCACCATTTAATTCATAAACAGACTGATCAAAGTTAACACTATTGATTGTATCATAAATAATTTTCGTATTAAACCGTTCGGCATGTTGCTGCATCCGCTGCATTAATTCAGGTCCTTGCACACCATTGGCATCACCTGGCCAATTATCAACATCGGTCGTTGTTGTTAACTGGCCGCCTGGCTCCATCCCTGTGATGATCACAGGATTAAGATTCGCACGAGCCGCATATACAGCTGCTGTATAGCCAGCCGGCCCAGAACCTAAAATAATAAGTCGGTGGTGATGTCTTTCCATGGTCAAACTTCCTTATTCATGATTATTTATTCTATTTGATACAAATTATGGTACCATTACCTTGCGTTTATTTTACGGGAAAGGATAAAATAATGATAGCGAATAACAGCGTAAGCGTGTTTTTTTATTACTAACCGTTGCCCTCTAAATAACAAGGAGCTTTTATGCAACACAACTCTCAATTTATCCATTTGGTTCAACAAGCAAAGCAACAGATTGAAACTTGTGAAATTCAAGATATTAAAACAATGCTAGATCAAGATACCTTTGATGGGGTGCTTATTGATACACGCGAAGACAGTGAAGCGGCCATTGAAATGCTACCTCAGGCAATGCATCTAAGCAAAGGGATGATTGAATGTAAAATTGAATCACTGATCCTAGACCCATCAACAAAAATATATTTATACTGCGGTGGTGGTTCGCGTTCAGCACTTGCTGCAAAAAGCCTAAAAGAGATGGGGTACCAACAAGCCATTTCTATTAATGGAGGTTTTAGAGCTTGGAAAGAAGCCGGATACCCAACCGTGAGTGGAGCTGACAAATGATGCGTATTGGCCACGGTTATGATATCCATGCCTTTAATCATGATGCTCCTGAAGCCCCTCTTTTCTTAGGCGGGATTCTTATTGATGCGCCTTATTCTTTAAAAGCTCATTCAGATGGCGATGTCATCATTCATGCCATTTGTGACGCATTGCTTGGCGCAGCAGGGATGGGGGATATTGGGAGTTTTTTCCCTGATACAGATCCAGCTCATACTAATCAATCAAGTCATGACTTTTTAACGGCTATCTGCACGAAGCTTGCTGACAACCAATATCATATTAATAATATTGATGTATCCGTTGTCACAGAAAAACCAAAATTAAATCCTTTTATTGCATCTATGCGTGAACAATTAGCGAAATTGACCAATATTACAACAGGGCAAATCAATATCAAAGCAACCACATCTGAAAAGCTCGGATTTATTGGAAGAAAAGAAGGTATGGCTGCTTATTCAGTTGCTCTAATTCAACATCAAGCAAATCAAGCGTAATTGTATGCAACATCACAATGTGATTATTATTGGCGGTGGTATTGCGGGAGTCACCTTTGCACAACAATGTGCACAGCACCAGATATCGGCCCATATTCTTGAGGCAAGTGACCGTCTTGGCGGATGCATTCAAACAGCAGCACCTGAATCCACCCCAGGATTTTGGCTTGAAACGGGGTGCCACACAATTTATAACTCTTATCAGCATTTAATCCAACAGTTTATTCAACCCGCAGCAACCCTTTTAATCAAAAGGCAAAACTACCCTTTTCAACTTTATGATGGGCAGCAGTTTTTATCTGTATTAAAACGTCTAGGATGGTTGCGTGCTGGGATTGGCTTTGCCGGTTTCAAATTAACTAAAGCAGGGAGCCGGTCTGTTGAAGATTATTTTGGTCGCTTGTTTGGACAAAAAAATTACCAAGAAACATTACGCTACTGCTTTGATGCAGTTTTAAGTCAAGATAGTCGTCATTTCCCAGCAGATTTTTTGTTTAAACCGCGAAAGCGTGACAAAAGCAAACCCCGTAGCTTTAGCTTACAAGGTGGGTTGAGCCACTTATTTGACCAAACCGCGGTTGACAACAACATGACTTCCTTTAACTGTCCTGTTATCACAGCAAAGCGTGATCATGAACATTGGTATATTCAAACGCCAAATGAAACCTTGACGGCAAACTATTTGGTTTTTGCAACCCCTTGGCAAGTTACGCAACAGATTATCACGGCAAGCCATTGGCATCATTGGATTCCTGAGTATGCGCCTAAACCATCTCCCATCTCATCGATCAGTTTAATTTTTCCTCGCCAAGCCGTCGAACAGGTACCTTTGATTGCTGGTGCGATTGGAATTCAACAACCTTTTTACTCCATGATTAGCCGCGATGTTATTCCTGATGCAAATTATCGAGGTTTCGTTTTTCATTTCAGAGGCCATCATGAACATATGGAACCGTTAGTTGAGCAGGCCTGCCAAGTATTAGGAGTTAAGCCAAACCAGACATGCTACCGACAGCTTGACCATCGAACCTTACCTCGCTACCAACAGCATCACCCGACATTTTTAGCAACACTGCAACAACAATTAACGAACCATTTGTATTTTACCGGCAATTATTTTACGCGATTAGCGGCTGAAGATTGTGTCAAACGGTCCCTAGAGGAATTTCAACGATTCAAACAACACTTTGATAAGACATAGAACCAAGCATTCAGATTATTTTAATAATTCAAGTGGGTTTGATCAGAAAAATGGCACCTTGTTGCCACATTGGACAAACAAGGTCTTAACCAACATTTAATGGTAGGCATAACGGTAGCTTGGGCTAAGCACTTCACCATTTTCAACAATGATAAAATCACGATCTAATGGCTTGCCTGCAAAAAAGTCATCTAAACATTTTTGAATCCCATCTGCATAACGTTTCTGCGCTTCTAGCGGGGTTCCAGATACATGCGGTGTCATAGCATGGTTAGGCATCTGACGCCATGGATGATCTTTCGGAGCTGGTTGCGGATACCATACATCTCCAGCATATCCAGCTAAATGACCAGACTCTAACGCTTTGACTAAATCATTTGTATTGACAATCGCGCCTCTGGCTGTATTGACAAGATAAGCATTTTTTTTCATTTGCCCAATTGCATTTTGATCAAACAAGCCTTGTGTCGCTGGAGTTAGTGGACAATGAATGCTAACAATATCTGATTGTGCCAATACTTGCTCAAATCGCTGATAACGCACATTTAAAAACTGTTCTTCAACGGTTGATAAATGGCGATTGTCATAATAAATCACATCCACATCAAATGGCTTAAGCCGATGTGCAACACGTTCACCAATACGTCCCATTCCGATCAAACCAACTGTTTTCCCTTCTAGATCATGAATCTTAGAAGCAACTTGGCCAATATTCCACCCACCATTGATCACATTTTGATAACTCTCTAGAAAATTGCGCACTAAAATTAAAATTTGCATGACGGTATGTTCCGCAACACTCACAACATTACTTCCTGTGATTTCTGCAACGGTCACATGGTGCTCAGCAGCTGCTTTTAAATCAATATGATCTGAGCCAACACCCGCTGTTAAAATCATTTTTAAATTTTTTGCATTCTCAACCCGTTTTCGATCAATATATGCTGGCCAAAATGGTGTTGTAATAACAATCTCCGCATCAGCAAGATGCTGATCAAATTGATGATCGAGTTGTGTTGTCGTAATTAATGTATGGCCTTGTGCCTCTAAATGGGAGCGGAGCCCTAATGCATTTTCAGCACAACCAAGCAATTCCGGGACTTGTTTTGCTTTTTCACCACCAGGGTATAATACAGCAACAATTTTACTCATGATGCTCCCTCCTTTTGATTTATTGACTTATTGACTTACACTATAACTATCTTATAGTATAGCAATCACATGCAGTGACTGATTAAATTTAATTAAATGATCAATCTGCCCCCTTTCTTTTTACCATGAATATGGTAGAATTATCGTGCTTAATTTTGCAGGTAAGCCTGAATTATCTGGAATGTTTTGCGTAAACTGAGTAATTGACAACAAACGAAAAGTAAAAGGTAATAAAGATGAAAACGTTTAGTGCAAAAACCAATCAAGTCAACCGACAATGGCTTGTGATTGACGCGACTGAAAAAACGCTTGGTCGCTTGGCCACTGAAGTCGCAACACGCCTTCGTGGAAAACACAAGCCAGAATATACACCTCATGTTGACACTGGGGATTATGTTATCGTGATTAATGCTGATAAAGTTGCTGTTACAGGCAATAAGCGTAAGCAAAAAATTTATCATCATCACACAGGCTATATCGGTGGTTTAAAATCAATTTCTTTTGAAAAATTGATGAAAACACACCCAGAACGTGCCATCACATATGCAGTTAAAGGTATGATTCCTCGTAACCCGCTTGGTCGATCAATGATGAAAAAATTAAAAGTTTATGCGGGTGATAGCCATCCACATACTGCACAGCAACCCCAAGTTGTCGAAATTTAACTAGAAGGTGAATACAATGGATTACTACTACGGAACTGGTCGTCGAAAAAGCTCTGTTGCGCGTGTCTTTATGCGCAAAGGAAGCGGTGAAATTACTGTCAATGGTTTGCCACTTGATCAGTATATGGGTCGAGAAACTGCATCAATGGTTGTTCGTCAGCCACTTGAGCACATGAATATGACAGAACAATTTGACCTTAAAATTAATGTCGATGGTGGCGGAACCACAGGTCAAGCTGGTGCTATTCGCTTAGGCGTTGCACGCGCATTAGTTGATTTTGATGAGTCATTAAAGCCAACATTACGTAAAGCTGGTTTTGTGACACGTGATGCCCGTCGTGTTGAACGTAAGAAAATTGGCTTGCGTAAAGCACGTCGTAGCCGTCAATTTTCTAAACGTTAATACGTTTTTTCTGTTTAGCGCATGATGATCACATGATGCATAATAAATGGTTACAATTTTTTACAAGCCTGACCTTGCCGTCAGGTTTTTTGTTTCTATATAATAAAACCATCCGCCTGTTAAAAAAAGGAATGTCTGTATGTCAACGCAAAATGTCCGTGCCCCAATGGCGCTCTATATTCAAGAAAATGCTCCGGCTTGCTTGTTAACAACCATTATTTTTGCAGAAAAAGAAATTAATGCCCAAATGATTAATGTTGACCGGTCCACCGCGCATGAAGAATTGTTTGAACTGAATCCTTATGGTAGCACACCCACTTTAATGACAAAGGATATGGTGATTTATGAAGCAGATATTATTTTTGAGTATTTAGAGGAACGTTTTCCTTTTCCTCCGCTTCTATCAAGCTTTCCAATGGAACGTGCACGCGCGCGGATTTTATCTCGAACGATTCAAAATGAATGGATTGCATTATTACAAATGATTTTAGATGGGAATGCCGATGCGCAAGCAAAAGAAACACTTCAATCCTACTTAAAGCAAATTGCACCAATCGTTAAAAAGCAATCTTACTTGATGGGGGATAAAATTTGTGTCATCGACTGTTGGATGGGCGCAATTTTATATTATTTACCCAATATCTTTGATCAACTTCCAGGTGAACTGACACCTGTGATCAATTATGCAAAAAAATTATTTGCTCGCCCATCATTCCAACAAGGGATTCAAATGTATGTAAATGCTTGTCAAGCCACTGAAGCTCAAACACCAAGTGAAATGCTTCATGATGAGCCTGACGATGATGCAGCCTTTGACGATGAGACGCTTTAAAAATCAATGATTTAAAAGGAATCCTATTATGGCCATGTTACGTGCTTATTTATTTGATGCGACTTATGAATGGATGACAGATCATTCATTAACACCACATATTTTAGTTGACAGCGAATATGAAGATGTTGCTGTCCCAACTCAGTATATTGAAGGTGATGGAAAAATTTTATTAAACATTAGCCAAGATGCTACTGAAAATTTAAAAATTGATGATACAACCATTCAATTTGAGGCTAGCTTTGATGGGCAACCAATGACGGTTTCAATACCGGTTGAAGCCGTTTTAGAATTTTTTTCCCCAGAAACGGAACAAGGACTATACGGCCGTGAATTTGGCTATGGCATCAATGTCCATGAAGGCAATGATGAAAATGATGTTGATCCTAGCCCAAAGCCGAAAAAACCAACCGGCCTTCATCTTGTTTAGCTAAATACTATTGCATCATGATACATCTTTCTCGCCATTTAACTGCGTAATTGATAATTAGGTGGCTCTTTTGTCACTGTGATATTATGCACATGACTTTCTCCAATACCTGCCGATGAAATTTGGACAAACTCAGCCTGCTGTTTCATTGTTTGAATATCACTACATCCGGTATAACCCATCCCTGAGCGAACACCACCAAGCAATTGATGCAATACAGCCTGCAGCCCCCCTTTGTATGGGACACGTCCTTCAACACCTTCTGGGACAAATTTTTGCGGTGATTGATTAGCTTGAAAATAGCGATCTGATGAGCCTTTTGACATTGCATTTAAAGACCCCATACCTCGGTATGATTTATATGAGCGCCCCTGGAAAAGCTCAACTTCACCTGGTGACTCTTCAGTTCCGGCGAATAAACTGCCAACCATAACAACACTTGCCCCTGCGGCAATAGCTTTACAAATATCACCTGAATAACGAATTCCACCATCAGCAATGACAGGAATATCTTTTTCAGAAAGTGCATCAGCAACATTGGAAATAGCGGTTAATTGAGGTACACCAACACCAGCAACAATGCGCGTTGTACAAATTGAACCAGGTCCAATTCCAACTTTAACCGCATCAACGCCCGCATCAGCTAATGCAATAGCCGCTTCAGCAGTAGCAATATTTCCCGCAATCACCGCAATATCAGGATAATTTTGCTTGACCCAATGCACACGTTGGATAACTCCTTTAGAATGACCATGCGCTGTATCAACAACAATGATATCAACTCCTGCTTGAACTAAAGTATCAATCCGTTTTGGCGTCTCATCACCCGTTCCAACTGCCGCACCCACAACTAAACGTCCTTGTTGATCTTTACAGGCATAAGGCTTATCTGTAGCTTTTTGAATATCTTTTAATGTAATCAAACCAACTAATTCAAAAGCATCATTCACGACAAGAATTTTTTCAATCCGGTTTTCATATAATTTTGATTGAATTTCTGCCTCACTAGCCCCTTCCTTGACAGTGACTAACTTTGATTGCGGTGTCATAATGTCACTAACCTGCCTAGTTAAATCAGTGACAAACCGCATATCCCGACTGGTCACTAAACCTTTTAGCTTCCCATCTTCGACAATTGGAACCCCTGAAAAATGATATTGATTGATTAATGTTTGTAATTGGCCTACGGTATAATCTGGGCTTGCGACAATAGGATTAATTACCATGCCATTTTCAAACTTTTTCACTTTTTCAACTTCATAGGCTTGTGCTTGAATTGACATATTTTTATGAATAATCCCCACGCCACCTTCTTGGGCTAAGGCAATGGCTAATCGTGATTCAGTTACCGTATCCATTGCTGATGAAATAATAGGAATCTTTAATCCAATACGGTGTGTTAATTGAGTATGAAGCGATACATCGCTTGGAATAACTTCTGAATATCCTGGGACAAGTAACACATCATCAAAGGTGACTGCTTGTTGTTGAATCCTTAACATAAAAAACTCCTGTTGTAATGAACCTAAAGGCTTATTACAACAAGAGTCTAACAATAATAATGCCAGAATACGACCTTTTAGTCGCTTAGCTATTTGCTTGGGTTGCGATATAATGCGTTAACATTGGAACAGGTCGCCCTGTTGCTTTTGATTTTTGAAAATCTCCCATCGCGGTGCCGGCAACATCAATATGCGCCCATTGATATTTTTTTGTAAAGCGCGATAAGAATAACCCAGCTGTAATACTACCAGCAGGCATGCCACCGATATTATTCGTATCGGCCACATCACTTTTCATTAACTCAAAATAAGGTTCATGAAGTGGTAATTGCCAACCATAATCTCCAGTTTGCTTACCTGAGTCTAATAACGTATCAATAAAGGCTTGATGATTGCCCATTAAACCATTTAAGTCATTACCAAGCCCAACGATGATTGCACCCGTTAATGTGGCAACATCAACCACTTGTTTAGGTTGATACTTTTCAATATATGTTAATGTATCACACAAAGCTAAACGACCTTCGGCATCAGTATTGCCTACTTCTACTGTTGTTCCATTCATACTTGTTAAAACATCACTCGGACGATATGCTTTACTACCAATAACATTTTCAACTAGCACGACAGTACCAACAACATTAATCGGCAGCTGTAGCTCCATAATCGCTCGCATGGTGCCAAGTACGCCTGCGGCACCCCCCATATCCATTTTCATCGAACCCATGCTATCCCGCGGTTTTAAGCAAAGTCCACCACTATCAAAGACAAGTCCTTTACCCACCAAAACAATTGGTTTTTCATCGGTTTTTGCACCTTGGTATTCAATATTTGCAATATATGCAGGGGAATCACTTCCTTGAGCGACACCTAGAAGACAGCCCATACCTAATTTTTCCATTTGCTCTTTATCAACATAGGAAAACTGGCAATGCGCTTGATCATTAGCCATTGTTTTAGCTTGATCAAACATATACTGAGTAGTACAAATATTAGCCGGAAGATTTTTTAAGTCTTTGGCATAACTTTGCCCAATGCCCATTGCTCGGCCTAATTGCATTGATTGCTCAAGCTCAGGATTGTCAGCTTGGGCCGTAATCAGAGTTACTTGCTTCACATAAGATTGTTGTTTTTCTGATTTTAAACAGTCAAACACATAAAGACCATTCACAATATGTTGCGATATATATTGAACAATGGTTGTAATATGCTCATCATCGATCCCATCAACTAATAAATCAAATGAACTGATCTGCCATTCATTAAATGTTTTGGCTAATTGTTCAAATGCTTTTTCAATATTTCTTGCCAGTGGTTGCTCTAATGCGCCTAAACCTAACAAAATGATTTTTTCTTGCTCATAATTACACGGCAATATTTGACCGACTTGGCCTGAAAAATGAAATGCTTGTGCTTGTTGCGCAATACTATTTGGCAATTCAAGCTGTTTGAATACATCTTGAATATCCGTATTTTTAAAAACCGGAATGACACGGCAGGTTTGTGAAAACTGCGAGGCAATATTTAAATCAACCATCCTTAAAATACTCCTTATAAAATTTATTTTTAACTCAGCATTGTCACTACTTGGTTACTGATGTTTCTAGGTGTTTGATTGATAACGTTGAATGCTGGATTCAATTTCAGCTTTTGCTTTTTCAGCAGACTCCCATCCACCAATCTTAACCCACTTGTTTGGTTCAAGGTCTTTATAATGCTCAAAGAAATGTTGAATTTGGTCGCGCAATAATGCTGGCAAATCCTTTGGCTGTTGAACATCTTGATAAATAGAAGTCAGTTTATCAGAAGGTACGGCAATGATTTTAGCATCTTCACCTGACTCATCAGTCATGGTTAACATCCCAACAACACGGCAATTAATCACACTACCTGGTCGTAATGGTACTGGCGTTGGCACAAGTACATCAATTGGATCACCATCATCTGACAACGTATTCGCGACAAATCCATAATTACATGGATACTGCATTGTTGTGGCCATAAACCGATCAACAACCAGCATGTCACTATCTTTGTCATATTCATATTTAACAGGTTCGCTGTGAGCAGGAATTTCAATCACAACATTAATATCTTCTGGAACATTTTTGCCATAAGCTAGTTTTGATAACATAAAAACTCCTTTTTCGTTCATAAGTGTGTCAGTAAACTATGACTTTATTTTTCTGAATAAAAACGTTATAGTCATTCAATTACAATTGTCTATTATAACAGAATTTATGCATGATTTGTTACTTTCTATTGTCATTTTAGCAAGCTCTGGCTGTATTGCAGGAACTCTTGCTGGATTTTTAGGCATTGGTGGTGGGTTATTAATGGTTCCCATCTTAGCCTTC
>CAZAJS010000016.1:0-19513 GCA_964485635.1 uncultured Francisellaceae bacterium | reverse complement strand
ACCCCCAACCTGCGGTTTTGGAGACCGCTGCTCTGCCAATTGAGCTACTGGCCTAAAACAACTAATTGTAATGTTTATTCAATAATTTTTGAAACAACACCCGCACCAACTGTTCGGCCACCTTCACGAATCGCAAAACGTAAACCTTCTTCCATTGCGATTGAAGCGATTAACTCAACAGTCATTTTAACATTGTCGCCAGGCATGACCATTTCTGTTCCCTCTGGAAGTTCACAAGAACCAGTCACATCTGTTGTACGGAAGTAAAACTGAGGTCTGTAGCCGTTAAAGAATGGCGTATGACGACCACCCTCATCTTTTGAAAGCACATAAACTTCAGCTTCAAATTTCGTATGCGGCGTGATTGAACCAGGCTTACATAGCACTTGACCACGCTCAACATCATCACGCTTCAAACCACGCAATAATAAACCGACGTTATCACCCGCTTGCCCACTATCTAGTAGCTTACGGAACATTTCAACACCAGTAACCGTTGTCTTTTGCGTATCACGCATCCCAACTAGCTCAACTTCATCACCGACGTTAACAACACCACGCTCAACACGACCTGTTGCAACAGTACCACGACCTGAAATTGAGAATACATCTTCAACTGGCAACAAGAAGTCTTTATCTTTATCACGCTCAGGCTCTTGAACATACTCATCAAGCGCTTTTGCAAGCTCAAGCATAGCTTGGTAATTTTGCTCATCGCCTTCAAGTGCTTTTAGCGCTGATCCACGGATAATTGGAGTATCATCACCTGGGAAGTCATAAGCATCTAATAGCTCACGAACTTCCATTTCAACTAATTCTAATAACTCTTCGTCATCAACCATGTCACATTTATTTAAGAAAACCACGATTGATGGGACGCCAACCTGACGTGACAGCAAGATGTGCTCACGCGTTTGCGGCATTGGGCCATCAGCTGCTGAAACGACCAAAATCGCTCCATCCATCTGTGCAGCACCCGTAATCATGTTTTTTACGTAGTCCGCGTGACCTGGGCAGTCGACGTGAGCATAGTGGCGGGTCTCTGTTTCATACTCAACGTGAGATGACTGAATGGTGATTCCACGCGCTTTTTCTTCTGGCGCATTATCAATATCAGCAAACTGCTGCGCTGCACCACCATACTCTTTAGCAAGTACAGAAGTGATTGCTGCTGTTAATGTTGTTTTTCCGTGGTCAACGTGGCCGATTGTGCCAATGTTAACATGAGGTTTACTCCGATCAAATTTCTCTTTAGCCATTCTACTACTCCAATGGTTGATTAACAAAACTCTTGTTTATTTTACACTAAACAAAACCTTAATAGCAATATACTCTACCGATTTTGTTAAAAAAAAATGGTGCTCACAACCAGATTTGAACTGGTGACCTCTCCCTTACCAAGGGAGTGCTCTACCACTGAGCTATGCGAGCCTATTTCTTTACTATCTAAAAAACATCGCGTCAAAATCTTATGCGAGTGGAGCGGGTGATGGGAATCGAACCCACACTATCGGCTTGGAAGGCCGATGTTCTACCATTGAACTACACCCGCATGAAATTTGGTGTGATGGTGGAGGAGGCAGGATTCGAACCTGCGAAGGCTGAGCCGTCAGATTTACAGTCTGATCCCTTTGGCCGCTCGGGAACTCCTCCGAATTGATTTAAATTGTAACGAACCTATTTAGCAAACGCAACTTTTTTTTATCATTTTTTTTGATATAATTAAAAAAAGAATCACAAACGCTTATTCAACCTTTAAGGATTCATATATGAATTTATCAATTTGGCTTCGATGCGCTCAATTTAGCCTAGTCAGTCTAGCCTTTTTACCGTTCCAGTCTGCCATTAGCTCTTCGATTTATATGTGGGAAGACAGCCAAGGTAATACCGTGATGTCGTCCCATCGCCCAATGGAAAAAGCCGAATACCGACAAGTTCAACTAACCAAACTGAATATTAGCGAACAAGATGCTGCTGAGAAAAAGAGCACCAAAAAGCTTTCTGAAGAATACCAGCAGCACTCTGAACAACAAAAACAAAACGATCAAAAAACTAATGATGAAAATGAAAAAGTCTCCTTACAAATCACAGAACCTGCTGACGGAATGACCATTCATTCATTTGCCCCCTCCATTGCTGTTGGCACGTCACCTAAATTATCAGATCAGGCTGAACCAGAATTTTTTGTCAATGGCACCAATGTAACTGATACAACCGTTTATAAAGAGGGACAATGGCATATTGAACGACCAAACCCAGGTCGCATCGAACTTCGAATTCAAGGCACTACCCAGGATGATCGCCCCATTGAGTCAAATGAAACAACTTTTTATGTCTTAAATACCAATGCTCGCAAAAATCAGCAATCCCAAAATTAATGACATATTTGTTTAGAGGCCATTATTCTACCTACTACATACAAAACTCTGGTACTACTGACCTTTAAGACAACGCTAAATACGCTGCACAGAAATAACGCCTGTTAAATTTTGCAATTGATTCATTAAATTAGCCAGCTGTTGCTGACCTGTTAGACTAACCACTAATTCAAAACCTTGTTCTTTTTTTCCATAAACAGGTTTTAGCTTGATTAATTTTAATTTTTGGCCATCAATTAATTTTTTAATCAATACACTAGCTTGATGCAAATCATCACTTCCAACCCAGAGGGCAACAGGGTGAGTTACATTATCAAGCTGCGACCAGTTCACCGCTACGACACGCTCAGGTGTTTGTTGCTGCAGGCGCCGGAAATTTGCACAACTTTGTCGATGAACCGTAACACCTCGCCCATGAGTTAAGTAACCGCCCACAAGATCTCCAGGAATCGGTTTACAACAACCGGCAATGGTTGACATTAGCCCATCTACCCCATCAATAATCAACTCATTAGCATGACTGGCTGTTTTACCTCGGTCATCTGCCCTATTAACTGACACCATTTCATTTGACGTCTTTGATGTATCCGTTGTCAACGGGATATTACGATACATCTCAACAATATGGTTAACCACACTGTTAAACCGAATACTACCTTGATAAATTGCGGCAAATAATCCTTGTTTATCTTGAACATTAAAATCTTGAGCAACCTTGTCATAATCCACTTTTCCTAAATCATAAGGCTTTAAAGCGTGCAATAACTTTTCTTTGCCCTCAATCGCATCCTGATCTTTATCCTGCTGCTTAAACCAGCGTAAAACTTGATTACGAATTTTTGCAGACTGGATGTACTCAGCATTTGGATTTGCCCAATCACGCGAAGGCTGTGGATTTTTATGCGTTAAGATTTCAACTTGATCCCCTGTATGGAGCTGTGTTGTCAATGGAACAATTTTTCCATTGACTTTTGCTCCACGTGTTCGATGACCAACCATTGTATGGACTGAATACGCAAAATCTAAAACTTTAGCCCCTTGTGGTAAATCTTGAACATCGCCTTGAGGAGTAAATGCATATACCCGATCACTAACGAGGGCTTGTTGCGGTTTTTCTTGTTGCCCGCCAATAGACTGATGAAATTCTGATTCAAAATCTAATAATGAGCGCAACCATGACACACGTGCCTGATAACTTTCATCATATTTAGACCCCTCTTTATAACGCCAATGGGCAGCAAAGCCTTCTTCACATTCTTCATGCATGGCATGTGTTCGGATTTGCACTTCAATTGTTTTGTCTTTAGGCCCATAAATAATCGTATGAATTGAGCGATAACCATTGGGTTTCGGATGCGCAATATAGTCTGTATATTCTTGCGTAATCGGCATCCATTGCGCATGAATCAACCCTAATACGGCATAACAAGCATCCACATCATCAACTAAAATGCGTACAGCCCGAACATCATATAATTGATCAAGCTGATAACCTTTTTTTTCCATTTTACGCCAAATACTATAAATATGCTTAACACGTCCGGTAACCTCCGCAACAATCTGCTTTTCTTTTAATGCAGCATCAACTTGCTGAACAAAATCATTAATGTAGGCTTCTCGATCTAAACGGCGATCTTGAAGACTTCTGGCAATTTTTTTATAAACCACCGGATATAATGACCGAAAAGCACGATCTTCAAGCTCCCATTTGATAGTCGACAGACCTAGCTTGCCAGCTAAAGGCGCATAAATTTGCAAAACCTCTTGTGCCACAACATGTAAGTGATGTGCTGTCCAGTTTTTATAAAGTCGGAAAGCACAAACACGATCCGCTAGTTTGACTAAGACAATTCGCGCATCTTCAACGATGGTTAATAACATTTTACGAAAATTATCGACTTGTCCTTGCGTCGGTGACGGGTTTTGTAGCGTTCTAAACGCCGATAGCTGAACCACCCCTTGCAAAACACTCATGACTTGTTTCCCACAAGCCTCTTGCACCATTTCATCAGTCAGTTTTTCATGCTGATATAGTTCAAATAATAATGCCGCGGCAATAGCTTGTTCATCTGCCTGTAGATTAAACAAGACAGCAGCAAGCTCTACCCCATAATCAAAACAAGACCCCCCATGATCAGATGGTTCATCCACACCATAGGCACTTAGCAAATCTACGGCACCAAGAATCGGTCCAATGCGTGATTTTGAGTAAAACCGAGTAACACGCGCAAACCACTGATCAAAATCAATTCGCCCATCTTTCTTTAGTAAATCTTGATTTGTTACTTGAACCACAAGCCTGCCATCCTTTTGCGTAATCAAAGTCAATTCTTAAATAAGTCAGCCGATAAGCCGGGTTCTGTCATGGACAGTCATTTGTCTAGGCTTGATGTCACCATCAAGCTCAAGCGGCCAACCCGATCGCTATGCGAGCCACATAATTGCGATCCTATTTGACCTTGCTTCAGGTGGGGTTTACCCTGCCATCATTGTTACCAATGATGCGGTGCGCTCTTACCGCACCGTTTCACCCTTACTATCAACGTTTCAACCGTTGACAGCGGTTTATTTTCTGTGGCACTTTCCATAGGCTTTCGCCTTCCAGACGTTATCTGGCACCCTGCTCTACGAAGCCCGGACTTTCCTCAATACCACGAAGGATATCGCGACTGCCTGGCTGACTTATATTGTTAATTAAATACTTAACGCTTGCTGTAAAGCACGTTTATCTCGCATATATTGCGCTTGCAATTTACTATATTCTTTTTTTAAGTTGCTAATTTTTTGCTCATAATCACGTCTTATTTGTTTTAAATTCTGCTGACATTTAACACGAATATCCAGCACTGTATTTTGACATGATTGATGATGCTCTAACGCCATGGCTTTTTCACATCGGGCAACAAAAACCGCCCAAAATAATTTTTGAATCGCTTCAGGTTGTTGTGCTAACTGCTCATAAGAAAAAGGCGCGACACGGCGGCCATAATAAAACTCTTGATCCGTGCCTCGTTTAGCAGTTTTATCTGTTGAGTTTTGCTGCTCTTTTTCACTTTGCTGCTGACGCAAAATTTTATTCATTAAAGCTTCAGCATGTCTTTGGTCACCACAACCGGCTTTTTCAAGAATCGCTTGTGGAGTGATTGTTTGATCCTCTGCTTGCATTTGACGAATAATATTCGCAACTTTTTGATGCGTTAATTTGTTATTTTGTTGTGATGTATTTGCCATTTAATATAACCTTTAAATTATGAATTGACTTGAGCAACAACATTGCTCAATGTCGGTAAACAATTAAAACTGGTCAAAAGTTGTAATGCAATGACCATCATACCAGCAAAAATAATCCCCAGCAAATAGATTCGCCCCAACATGGTTAAACTATTATGACGCTTCCGAATTCTCCACGCCATCAGCGCAGGTAAAATAATTAATAATAAGGCAACAAAAATACTGGCATACCCCAGCGCATTTAAAAACCCCTTGACAAAAAATAATGCAAACAATAAGGAAGGAATAAATGTAATTAAAAAGATATACTTTAACTTCACCACTTTAAACCTTTCTTTAGAAAAGGTTTCTTTATTAAAATGGAATAAAGCTAAAGACACCCCCAAAAATGAGGTAACAACTGCGACGGCTTCAAACATAATAATCATCCAGTGGCCTAATGATAACCCAACATGGTATTGATAGCCTGCCCCTACATCTTTCCCTTCAGCAAATAACGTGACAATGCTATGCCCTCCTGAAAAAGGGATCACCCCGAGGGTAATAATAATCCAAAAAGCATAAACAAACATTGGAATACAACCACCCACAATGACGGTTTGTTTAAGCACGCGATCATTCGAAAAATAGGTTCGCAAAGCAGGAATCACAATATGGAATCCAAACGAGGTGATCAAAATAGGAATGGCATACCAAGCATATTGCCACTGACCCGTTGCCTGATTGATCAAATTATCCGCATGAATATAAGCCAACCCGACTAAAACCAACGAAATAAACGTTAACATTTTAACAATAAAAAATAACTTATTAACACGATCAACCACTTGAGTCCCTAAATAAACAAATAGGCCTAAAATGCCAGTGAATAATATTTTCCCCAACCAAATTGAACCATAATGCGTCAAAGGTTGTATGAGATAGTCCATTAATAATCCGCCACCGGCTGTAATATAGGCGGTCATTAAAGCATATAAAAGCAACCAGTATATGGCTCGATTGATGATTTGGCCGCCCCAACCTAATGTTGTTTTTGCCATCCCATCAAAATCTGCATCAGTTGGGCTTTGACAATTAACTTCAGTGATTAAAATAGCTGTTGCCAGCATAAGCAACCAAGTGATGGCTAGTACAATAATCGCTTTTACAGCGCCTAATGCTGCCACGGCAAAAGGAATCCCCAACATTCCAGCACCAATAGCAGTGCCAGCGATAATGAATATTCCACCTAGGCGTTTACTTAATGCCACAGGCTGGGGGGTCATAGTCATACCTCGTACTGTTTTAATTAATCATCGACTATTCGGCCTATTATCCCGATTGTACCACAAAAGTAAAGAGCAAATGCAATGTGCAACTGGATAACAACAATATTGACTTATTGCAATGAATTGCATTATTTTAAAATTGCATTATTTTAAAATAGTATTAACTGAATTATGACCCCTATAAACAAAACAAGGAGTTTTGACAATGAAAAAATTAACCATCACCATGGCCTGCTTAACAACATTAGCGGTTGCCGGCTGTAGCAGTCATGACAAAAAGACAGAGCAATCATCACAACAAAGTACTGACCAAAATCAAGCTGCTACTTTAAGCTATACCCTTGGCTATCAAATGGGTAAACAAGTCGCTGAACAACAAGTATTCACCCCTAATAGCAAAAAAATGACGCAAGGCCTTGGTGATGCCATGGATGGAACAAAGCCTGAATATTCTAAAAAAGAAATTAAGGCGTCAATGGCTGATTTTCAAGCAAAACTTCAAGCGCAAATGAAAGAAAAAGTCCAAAAAGATGCAGAAAAAAATGAAAAAGCATCAAAAGCCTTTATGAAAGCTGTTGCGAACATTGATGGCATTCAAAAGGTTAGTGATGGCATTTATATTCAAACGATCACAAAAGGTGATGGGGCTACGCCAAAAAATGATGGCAGCAGCGTTAGCGTGACCTATAAAGGTTCAACACCAGCGGCTGAATTTGCAAAAGACAAAGAAAAAGCCCTAGCGAAAATGACAGGAAAATCTGATCATGGTGATAACACCCCAACAGTAGTTGGTCATATTTTTGATCAAAGTGAAAAACCGATTTCTTTCCAACTTGATCAAGTGATTCCTTGTTGGACACAAGCTTTACAGCATGTTAAAAAAGGGGCAACCGTCATTTTATACTGCAGCCCCGATCAAGCATATGGCAAAATGGCACCACCACAAATCGGTCCAAATCAGGCACTTGAATTTAAAGTTACTGTCACCGATGTCAATAACCAAGATGATTAATTTTTCATTTCAAGATTAACAAAGGGCTTATGATCCCCTTTGTGTCATTCAAACAACATCGTTTTTCTCAACCTTTAGGTTTTTAATTATGCGTGTAACATCTTTTAATGCCAATGGCATTCGTGCCGCGGCACGCAAAGGTTTTTTTGATTGGTTTGCAAGCCAGTCAATTGATTTTTTATGTGTCCAAGAAACCAAGGCTCAAGCTGAGCAAATTTGGTCAAACCATCCTGAGTGTTTACCTGACGGGTATTATATTGATTTTAGTGACGCTGAAAAAAAGGGTTATAGCGGTGTGGCCATTTATGCCAAAAAAACACCAAACCGCGTGATCAAAACCCTAGGTATTGATTGGGCAGATCGTGAGGGGCGCTACATTCAATTTGATTATGATGATTTAAGTATTGCTTCTCTCTACTTACCTTCAGGGTCAAGTGGTGAGCAACGACAAGCCTATAAAATGGACTTTTTATCCCATTACCGTGACCTATTGGCTGAACAAATCAAACAAAATCGATCTATGATTATTTGTGGTGATTTTAATATTGTTCATAAAGCGATTGATATTAAAAACTGGAAACAAAATCAAAAAACATCAGGCGTATTACCTGAAGAACGGGCGTGGCTTGACGAAATTTTTGATCAACACGGCTGGGTCGATGCTTTTCGTGCGATTAATCAGCAACCTGACCAATATACTTGGTGGTCAAACCGTGGTCGCGCACGAGAAAAAAATGTCGGCTGGCGTATTGATTATCATATTGTAACACCAGACCTTGCCCCAATGATTACACGTGAATTAATTTATAAAGGCCAATGGTTTTCAGATCATGCGCCATTGACGATTGATTATGATGATAGGGCATGAATCTGCTTAGTAAGCCGTTTAACAGATACCGGTTGTAACGTCTTGTAATGTTGTGCATAAAAAGATAACCATAACTCTTGAATCAGCCAACGAATTTTTTGAACCAATGGATCAGCTTCACTCAAACCCTGCTTTGTCACTTGCTGGCTTAATAAGGTTTGTAAATGCTGAACTGACTGTTGATATTCTCGATCTTGACCTAATTGACGTGGAGCTTTTTCTAAACGCAGCTCAATAGCCTGTAAGTATTTCGGATAACGTTTTAACCAATCTATAGGGGTTTGTTCAATAAAGCCAGGATAAATCAGACAATCAAGCTGTGCTTGGCATTGCTGATAAAGCGCTATTAAATCAAATGCTAATTTTTTTGTTTTTAACTTTTTAGACAATGACTGGTACTGCCCCATCACGTTGCCCATTAAATCAATCAATTGATTAGCACAGTCACTTAATTGACTCGCTCCTTGTGATTTTAATTGATTAAATTCCGCCTGAGTCCTGATTTCACTGGCACTAGGTAAATGAAATGCCCAATCAAAAATTTTATTTAGCATGGCCGATTGCCAATTTTTTTCCGGTACCATGGCAAATTTGAGGCTGAGTTGTGTTTGAGCCCGATTCAACTGTTGTTTGATCAAATCACGCTGTTGTCCCATTGCTTTGATCAATAACTGTCGAACGCCTAAATGCATGTGGTGTTGCCATTCTTGTTGGCTTAAAGCATCGGCTAGCACAACACCTTGTCCCTGGACCTGTACACAAGGATAAGTCTCTATTTCAATGCCATATTGTATTTGTCCTTGAGTTTTTGGCAAATTACCAAACGTCCAAGCGTCATAAACTGTCGGATCTTTTGGTTTCGCACTTGACTCTGATGTATCAGCAGTCTGGTTGTGTCCTTGTTTGATTTGCTCATTGACCCACTGCCAATCTCGCCCACTAGCCAATAGATTTCCTTGCTCATCAACGATGACAAAACGCATTTGTAAATGCAGCGGTAGTTGAGCTTCATTAAAATCATCTTGATCAATTACCTGACCTGTCATACGTGTTAGCGCCTCAGCAATTGCTAGGGTTAAACGCATGTTTTTTTGTTGCTCGGAAAAGGCATTCATTAATGCTTGAACATATTGCGGAACAGGAACACAAGCTTTGCGTTTATTTTTCGGTAACGATTTGAGCAACGCGGTTATTTTTTCTTCTAATAAGCCTGGAACCAACCATGTCGTGGTAGCGATATTGACTTGATGCCGTAATGCGGCAGGAATTGTGATAGTGACACCATCATCCGATGCTGTCGGGTCAAAATGATAGCTTAATGGTAAGCGCAAGCCATTAACCTGTAAATAATCCGGATAAGCAGTTGCCGTGACGGCTGTCGCATCATGTTGCATCAAGGCTGATTGATCAAAATATAATTGTTTTTGTGCTGAATGACTTAATTGTTGATACCATTGCTGAAAAGTTACACCAGAATAAACACCCTCTGGAATCAGCTGATCATAGTAATCATATAAAGTTTGCTCATCAATCACAATATCTCGACGTCGCGCTTTATCTTCTAGCGCTTCGACATTAGCCAATTGGGCGCGGTTTGCTTGCAAAAATCCTGCTTGTGTATGAAGTTGACCTTCAATCAGTCCAGATTGAATCAAAATTTGTCGTGCTTCAATTGGATTGACCTGATGATAGGGTTTTTTACGGTCATTTGCTAAAACAAGTCCATATAATGTTACCCGCTCGGTGGCCAAAACTTGCTGTTGTTTTTGGCTCCAATGTGCTGCTTGATAATGGTATTTGACTAAATGTTTTGCCGCCTTTTCAATCCAGTCTGGCTGAATTTTTGCCACATTTCGTGCATAAAGTTTGCTGGTTTCGACAATTTCAGCAGCACAAAGCCATTTTGGTTTAGATTTAAAAACATTTGAGCCTGGATAAATATAAAATTTGATGCCTCTTGGACCTAGATATTCATGCAATTCATGATTATAACCAATATAACTTAATAACCCAGGTAATACTGATTGATGGATTTGTTCATATTGTGCAGCTTGCTGATTCAACGACCAACCTTGTTGCTGAATTGTTGTTTTTAATTGTGAATAAACACTGCGCCACTCTCGCATTCTTACTGGGGATAAAAATTGTGTCTGACAATATTGATGCTGTTGCTTCCGGCTCATTGTAGCTGAGGCTTGATGATAACGTTGCCATAAGTTAATAATTGTCATTAAATCTGACTGTTTATCAGCATCTTGCTGGTGATAGCTGAGTACTTTTTGTTGTTGGTTTGTTGGACGCTCTCTAGGATCTTGAATACTTAAAAAACTTACGATGACCAATACTTCCTGCAATGCTTTATAATTCACAGCTTCAATGAGCATCCGAGCAAACCGAGGGTCAAGTGGGAATTTTGCCATTTGACGACCTAATTGGTTAATTTTAATTTGCCCCCCGGTTGCTTTATTGGTTGCTCCTAGCTCATAAAGCAATCGATAGCCATCTTTAATAAAGCGTGAGTCTGGCGGATCAATAAACGGAAACTGTTCAATATGCCCTAGTTTAAGCGCCATCATCTGTAAAATAACAAAAGCTAAATTCGTTCGCAAAATTTCAGGATCGGTAAAACTAGCTCGCAAATCAAAGTCTTCTTGTGAATACAAGCGGATACAAACCCCTGGTCCAAGACGGCCACAACGCCCTGCCCGTTGGTTAGCGCTAGCCTGAGAAATCGGCTCAATTGGCAAGCGCTGAACCTTAGTCCGATAACTATAACGACTCATCCGAACGAGCCCTGTATCAATCACATAACGAATTCCAGGAACAGTTAATGACGTTTCTGCCACATTGGTTGATAAAACAATGCGTTGATAAGCGGTCTTAGACTCAGAAAATATTCGCTGTTGTTGCTGATTTGAAAGCCGTGCATAAAGCGGAATAATTTGGCTTGTTGTGGCAATATCACTTTGTTTACGTAAGTAATCGGCTGTCTCATGAATATCACGCTCAGTTGGTAAAAAAATGAGTACATCACCCCGAGGGTATTCAGATAAAGCAATTAATGACTGATAAATCGATTCATTTTGGCTTTGTCCTTCAAAAGAAGGTGGCTGATAAACAATATCGACTGGATAAGTTCGGCCTGATACTTCGACTAAAGGGGCATTATTAAAATGTTGACAAAAGCGTTGATGATCAATCGTCGCGGAGGTAATAATCACTTTTAAGTTGGGTCTTTTGACCAATATTTGCTTTAAATGCCCCAATAAAAAATCAATATTTAAACTGCGCTCATGGGCTTCATCAATGATAATAACTTCATAAGCATCAAAAAATTTATCTTGCTGTGTTTCAGCTAATAACATCCCATCGGTCATGACTTTGACCAAGGTTTGCTCAGACGTTTGATCAGAAAAGCGTACTTTATAACCAATTTGCTGGCCTAATGGTTGCTTAATTTCATCAGCTAATCGTTGTGCTACTGATCGTGCAGCAATACGACGCGGCTGTGTATGGGCAATCATCCCTTTGGCCCCAAGCCCCATCTCTAAACAAAGTTTCGGTAATTGGGTTGATTTACCTGATCCGGTTTCTCCGGCAACAATAATGACATTATGCTTTTGCAAATGACGCTTAATTTCTGAGACCTTTTGAGCAATAGGCAAATCAGGATAATCAATCGTGGGTAATGTTTCACGGCGTTCAGCAACTTTTGCTTTTGACAGTTCAATGGCTTGTTGTAATTTTTGAAACATTGATTGTTGCTGGCCATGATCTAATTCTGACCATTGCTTTTTTAATGTTTGCCATTGCCGTATGATTGACCATCGATCTGAGGTGGCAATCGCATTAAAATTGGTCGCAATTTTTTTTAAAACAGTTGGTGATGTCATGTTGATTTAGGTCTTTATAATTATGGCTAAGTGCAATGCATATAGCGATCTAGTTTACGATAATTTAAGGCTTCTTGGATATGTTTCGGTCCAACTGTATCAGACGCTTGTATATCAGCAATCGTTCGTGCAACTTTCAAAATACGATAATAGGCTCGAGCAGATAAACCCATTTTATCAATCGCTTGTTGCAATAGGTTTGTCGCATCATCAGTAACTTGACAAATCGTATCAATTTCTCGAGCACTTAACTCTGCATTGACTTTTTGTTGACGTTGATATTGTCGTGATCGGGCTTGTGTCACCCATTGTCGTACCGTTTGACTCGAATCGCCTTCCAGATTTTTATTGGTCAAGGTTTGACTGTCTAATTCTAAGACTTCCACCTGCAAATCAATGCGATCTAACAAAGGGCCTGATAGTTTGCTTTGATATTGGCGAATTTGATGGGCACTGTCACGACATGCTTTCGTTTGAGATCCCCAATAACCACAGGGGCAAGGATTCATTGCGGCAATTAATTGAAAATTAGCGGGAAAATGAACTTGGCTCTTTGCCCTTGAAATCATGACTTGGCCAGACTCTAATGGCGAGCGTAACACTTCTAATACTTTCCGATCGAACTCGGGTAACTCATCTAAAAATAAAACACCATGATGCGCCAGTGATACTTCTCCAGGCTGCGGATGGCTGCCACCGCCAACTAATGCGGCTGATGAGGCCGTATAATGCGGTTGACGAAAGGGACGTTGATAAAAGGATTGTTCAATTGCATCAATCCCTTTTATGGAAGCAATCGCTGCATTTTCTAACGCTTGGTCCGATGTCAATGCCGGTAATAAATCAACCATTCGACTGGCTAACATCGTTTTACCTGACCCCGGTGGGCCAACAAAGAGCAAGTTATGCCCCCCAGCTGCTGCAAGCATTAAAGCCCTTTTAGCTTGTGTTTGACCTTTGACATCACTTAAATCTTGATTGTGTTGTCCATCACCTGGCGTCAGATGGCAAGCAACGGCTGGTAGTAATGCTTTGTTTTGTAAGTGTGATACAACTGAATTTAAATCTGGTGCACCATAGGCATTGAGCCCTTCAACTAACGCAACCTCACTGGCATTTTGTTGCGCAATCATTAATGTATGGTTGTCCTTTTTCGTCGCTAACGCAAATGGAATCGCCCCCACAATAGGCCGAATTTGACCAGTTAATAGTAACTCACCGGCAAATTCATAGCCGGCTAATTGCTTGGCATCAATTTGCCCCGAGGCAGCTAAAATCCCTAGGGCAATTGGCAAATCAAACCGTCCGCCTTGTTTCGGCAAATCTGCAGGTGCCAGATTAATCGTAATCCGTTGATTCGGATAAGAAAACCCAGCATTCATTAATGCACTTCGGACACGATCTTTACTTTCTTTAACAGCCGTTTCAGGCAACCCAACAATTGAAAGCCCTGGAAGTCCATTTGAGATATGCACTTCAACAGTGACCAATGGCGCCTCCATTCCGACTTGTCCTCGGGACAATATTCGCGACAGTGCCATGATCTACCCTCCCCCTTTAGGTCACCCTTTTTTGTGATGATCTTTGTCGGATGTTTCAGACGATTGCTTGTGATGTTTCGTTGATGTCTTTTGCTGATTGTCTGCTTGCTCAGCAAGTAAAGTATCTAATTTTTGCTCAAGCGCATCAAGTTTTTGACGTGTTTTTTGCAAAACAGCCACTTGCGTATCAAACTCTTGACGTGTAACAAAATCAAATCGGGATAGTCCAGTTTGCACTGCTGTTTTACAATTTGTTTTAATTGTTTTTTTAACTTTTTTAATAGGTTCCGGTGTTAATTGATCAACCTTTGATTGACATTGCTGAAATAAATTATCAAAGTTCATTGACAGACCTCTAAACATTGTGACGTTACTTTCATTATAGCGTTACAACGCTTGAATGACAAACTGTATGATTTGACGCTGAACTGTTTGAAAATCTGCTTGTGCATCAATGCAACAACTTGTGTCAGGAAATTGCTGCACTAATTGGTAAAATACTTGCCGAGCACGTGAAAAAAAGGAGACTTTTTGTTGCTCAAAACGATCCGGTTGCCCAACCTGTGCAGCCCTTGCTAGACCGACTGATGGTGGAATATCAAGATACACCGTTAAATCCGGCATAAAATGGCCAATGGCCCAATGATTTAACTGTTGTACTTGTTCTAATGGAATACCGCGCCCGCCACTTTGATAGGCAAAACTCGACCAAAAGAACCGATCACATAACACAATTTGGCCGTCTTGTAGCGCTGGTTGAATCACATGCTCAATATGCTGAAGCCGACTGGCATACATGAGTAATAATTCTGTCTTTGCACTTAAAGGCTCATGTGTATCTTGTGCGGCTAAAATACAACGTAGTTTTTCAGCAATCGGAGTCCCACCTGGCTCCCGCGTTAAACAGACTCGGTATCCTTTTTGTTCCAAAGTTGTTTTAAGTGCCTTAAGCTGGCTACTTTTGCCAGCACCCTCAATCCCTTCAAATACAATAAAACGTCCTACCATCAGACAAACATCCCAACAATAATTGCTGACATCATACTGACTAATGTGGCCCCATATAACATTTTAATTCCGAACTGGGCGACACTCCGTCCGGCCTCTTCATTTAATGCGCGAACGGCTCCTGATAAAATACCAATTGAGGTGAAATTAGCAAACGAAACTAAGAATACAGAAACAATGGCTTGTGAATGAGCGCTTAGATGCACACTGCCATCTGTCAATTGTTGCATTGCAATAAACTCATTGCTGACTAACTTCGTTGCCATAATCATTGCCCCTTGTAGCGTATCACCGGCTGACAGCCCCATTAACCAGGCTAGCGGATAAAATAAAATTCCTAGACAATATTGAAAGCTCACTCCTAATACTGCATTAAAAATACCATTGAGTAATGCTAGTAAAGCAGTAAACCCAATGAGCATTGCCCCAACAATAATTGCCACTTTAAATCCATCTAAAATATAATCACTTAACACTTGAAAAAAATTTGAATCTGTTGCTCCAATATCATTACTTACAGGCGCTAGCTTTTCTTGTTCTGTTAGCTCATATGGATTTAAAATACTTAATACAAAAAATGTGCTAAACATATTTAACGCTAAAGCAACACAGACATACTTCGCATCAATCAGCTCCATATAAGCACCGACAATGGCCAAAGAGACTGTTGACATTGCTGTCGCAGCCATTGTGTAAAGCCGATGTTTTGGTAAACGTCCTAATACATTCTTATAAAGAATAAAGTTTTCTGATTGTCCAAATGTTAAAGAACTAACCGCATTAAAGGATTCTAAGCGAGGCATACCATTAACCTTCGATAGTAAATAGCCTAATACTTTAACAATTAATGGGAGAATTCTTAAATACTTTAAAATCCCAATTAAGGCAGAAATAAACACAATGGGCATTAATACTGAAAAAAAGAAAATTTGACTCTCGCCGGCCTGCTTTCCAAAAACAAAAGAAACCCCATCTGCGGCATAGTCCATTAATAAATTAAAACCATCATTAATCACTTGCACCGTCATTAAACCAATTTTGGAATCTAAAAAAAAGAAAGCAATAATGATTTGAACGATGAAAATCTGAATCAAATACCGATAACGAACCCCACTTCGATTGGTGCTGACCGCTAAACTAGCAATAAATACAAATGCCAGACCTAAAATCATAAAAAAAAAACCGAATCAACCAATCCGTCATCAATTTATTCTCCTGTTTATTTATGCCTCTTTAATTACATTACTCAACAACCGACTTGCACCAAGTCGAAATGTGCTTGGATGAATATAATTTTGCCCCATTTTTTCACTGGCTTTTTGAATATACTCACAGGCTTGGCTGACGGTATGAACCCCGCCAGAGACTTTCAATCCAACCGAATTATTGGTATTCGCGATGGCCTGTAACATTACCTCAACAGCTTGTAATGTTGCCCCGCCTTTTTCAGACTTGCCTGTTGAGGTTTTAATAAAATCTGCCCCATTATTAATTGCATCAACACTAGCCTGATAAATCAAAGCATCCTGTTCTAATGCGCCAGATTCAATGATGACTTTTAATACTTTTCCTTGGCAGGCTTCTTTACAGACAGCAACAAGTTGACAGGCATTTTGTGATTGCCCCTTTTCAAGATAGTCATGATATGGAATGACAATATCGATTTCATCAGCACCAATAGCCACAGCTTGTTTGACTTCTGCAACCACAGATTCAATGCTGCCATCCCCTTTAGGAAAGTTAGCAACAGTAGCAATGGGCATATCACTCGCTAATGTTTTTTTTGCATGTGGAATAAATGATTTAAAAATACAAATTGCAGCAGTTGGCGCAATTGGATTTTTAAGTGCATCATCACATAATTGTTGAATGGCTTTTTTATCACTATGGTCATCTAATAAAGTTAAATCAACCAAGGAAATAATGGTTGCATGACTAATTGAGTTATTGTGTTTATTGTGCATATGCTTTAAACCTTATTTTTTTCAAACACTGAAGCCCCGACCTCAAGAGGCATTAATCCCATATAATCGGCAATTGTTTGCCCAATATCAGCAAATGTTTCACGGCACCCAACAAATTGTGGCTGAATATTCAATCCCCATAATAAAAAAGGAATATACTCTCGGGTATGGTCCGTACCATGCCATGTTGGATCACAACCGTGATCTGCTGCAACAATCACAATTGTATCTTGATCTAAACGTTTATTTAATTCTGGCAAACGTTGATCAAAATACTCTAAGCTTGCCGCATAACCAAAAACATCACGTCGATGTCCATATTTCGCATCAAAATCAACAAAATTTGTAAAAATCAATGTGTTGGGTTGTGCTTGGTCATAGGCTTCTAAGGTCGCATCAAACAGCCCACTAATGCCATCGGCCTTAATTGATTGTGTAATGCCTTGATGCGCATAAATATCAGCGATCTTGCCAATCGATACCACATCCCCACCAGCTTGTTTTAAGTGATCTAACAATGTTGGTTTTGGCGGAAGAATCGAATAATCTTTCCGATTAGCACTGCGCTGGTAGGATTCTGATGACTCACCTGTGAAAGGCCTTGCAATGACTCGCCCCACAACCAAGCCTTGCTCATTAAGCACTTCTCGCGCAATATGGCAAATGCGATACAGTTCTTCTAATCCAAAATATTCTTCATGCGCTGCCACTTGAAAGACACTATCAGCTGATGTATAAATAATGGGTTTTTTCGTTAGGCAATGCTCCACGCCATGATCCTTCAGCACTTGAGTCCCTGAAGCATGCCCGGCATCAATCACCCCATCCTGTAACCCTGCTTCGGATTGCCATGCCGTTAAAAATGCATCTGGAAAACAACTGGCCTGGGGATTTTTTTTGAAATAATGCCAATCAAACAAAACAGGCACACCAGCAAGCTCCCAATGTCCGCTTGGCGTGTCCTTCCCTCGGCTAATTTCCTGGCAATAACCGTACATCCCATCGATGACACTGGCTTGTCGATTGCCATCTAGTGGCATAGCTAAAGGTGACTTCCTTGCTGCCTGAGCTGCTTGACCTAATCCTTTTTGATTTAAATTTGGTAAATACAAAGGCTTGCCTTGCTGAGACCTTTTCTCCACGATATGCCCTAGCGTATCGGCGCCTTGGTCACCAAATTCTTCGGCATCGGGACTCGCCCCTATTCCAAATGAATCAAGCAATAAAATGACAACCTTTCTATTTGCCAGCGTATGATTCGCCATGTTTGACATTAGTTCGCTTCCTTATAATTCATTTCAAAAGCCTGTTTAATCCCTTTTAGGACTAAATCCGGCATAATAACATCAAATAGTGTTTGGTCTTGAGCAAACAACTGAGCAAACCCACCTGTGGCAATTGTCATAATTTGATCAGCACGTGTATCAAGCTCGTATAGAATGGTTTCTTTAAAACATTTTAAAGCACCTAAATGACTGTAATAAAGTCCTGCCTGGACATTCGTTGTTGTATCATGGCCAATGGCCTTTTCTGGTTTAATAATACTGACATTTGCTAGCTGAGCTGCTGAATGGCTTAAGGCCTCTAACGATGTCTTAAGCCCCGGTAAAATAGCGCCACTTAAATAACGCTGTCCATCAGCAACCACATCAACAACGGTAGCTGTTCCCAAGTCAAATATAATTAAATGTTGACCTGGGTACGTGTCAACCGCTGCAATACAAGCCGCTAAACGATCCACCCCGACAGCTTCGGGTGTTGTCACATCCATCCTTAACTGGTAATTCATTTGAGGCGTTAAAAAAAACGCTGACTGACCAAAGTACTTAATAAATGCTGCTCGCAGTGTATAATTGATTGCTGGCACAACAGAGGCAATCGCTACATGTGACACAGCCTGCGGATCATAGCCATTTTCATGCAATACTTGTCGCATAAAAACGCCTATTTGATCTGAACTAACGGCTGTGGCTGAAACAGTTGAATAACGAAATTGTAATACCAATGATTGATCAATAAAGACACCTGCGTGAATATGAGAATTGCCTACATCCAGTGCCAAAATCATTATGTGTGACTCAAGTTCACTTTATTTATTGTCATTTAGTATAATCAAATTTTGCCGATTTGTGCATATGAAATTTTAATAAAATAAAAAAGACGGCATTTCAGCCGTCTTTTTTATCTACTCTTCGTCTGGGTTATTCCGGTCAACCCGATCTGCCAACCAGCAGCCAAAGCCAACGGCAACAAATGCCGATGTAATCCAAATAATATAAAACATTATTCTGTCTCCTTTTATTAGTCCTTTAGACTTGATTCAATTTTATTTTAATAAAGTTCATGCGCT
>CAZAJS010000015.1:0-21967 GCA_964485635.1 uncultured Francisellaceae bacterium | reverse complement strand
TGTGATGGGTCTTTTTGTAATGCTTTTGTTAATTTAAATGGATTTTGAATTGAACGATACTGCTTTGTTGCTTGAGCCCACCAATTTAATTGTAATAGGGTACGATTAAAATAATGCTCCCAATCATGTTTGGATAATGGGTTAGATAAATGACCAGATTCATCTAAAACCGTTTGGGCTTGAGGAATTTGGATCATAGCTGAGACGGGAAGACAGCCAAGTTCACCTAAAAATGTCCGCATATGAACTCCCGCACGTGTGCCTCCCCATTGGCCAGCAGAGTAAGTAATAATAGCGCTTGGTTTAAATGAAAATAGTGAACTGCCAAAATGATTCAATAAATCAGCTAAAGCCGGGCTCATACTATGGTTATATTCAGGGCTGATCATCAGATAGCCATTGGCTTTTTTGATTTTATCTGCTAAATTATTGAATTGGTTTGGTGCTTGGTTTGCTCGATAGGCAAAATGCGGTTTAAAAATTGTATCGGTTGAATAACACAATGGATCAATTATTTCAACATGAGCATCAGGAAATAGTTGTTGCATTTGCATCAAACAGGCATTAGCAACGCGGTGGCCTAATCGCTGTGGGTATGGGGGACTACTCTGACGTGATGAGCCTAGAAAAATTAAAAAATACATCTTGATTCCTTATTTTAAAAGCAACAAAGAATATTATGATTGGTGTTTTTGTGACTCAGCGGGGGTTAATGTTTTGAGTCGGATTGCATGGATGCTATTGTTAGATAAATGAGATTGCAAGGCTTGGTAGACTAACTGTTGACGCTTTACGCGGCTAGTGATGCCTTCAAATTGATCACTAATAACAAGTGCTTGAAAGTGAACATGATCATCGGACATGACTGTTGCAACAGTATGACCCCCTAAGTGGTTTTGAATCATTTCTTGTATTATTTCAGGTGTCATGACGAGGATCCTGATTATCGCATTTGATTTTATAGTTATGCTGAGGTAGTGCAATATTAAGTTCTAATTGGGAGCTATCATCAGTCATACGCTCTTCAACACGGACATCATCAGCTTGAATTTTAACATATTTTTTGACAACTTCTAAAATGTCTTGTTGTAAATCTGCTAAATATTCAGGAGATTCATGATGTTGCCGTTGGTGCGAAACAATAATTTGCAATCGTTCCCGTGCAATATTTGCTGTTTGTTTTTGCTTTTTTTTCTTTTTATGAAATAGTCCCATTTAATGTTTTCCCCCAAATATTTTCTTAAATAAGCCTTTTTTCTCTTGTTGAATAAAGCGCATCGGGATGTTTTTACCTAAAAAGCGTTCAATGGCATCATGGTAGGCTTTACTTGCATCACTTTGATCATAAGCGGTCACTGGGATCCCAGAGTTTGATGCTTGTAATACGGATTCAGATTCTGGAATAACGCCAATTAAATCGATTGACAAGACATCACTGATATCTTCGATTGACAGCATTTCACCAATTTCAACACGTTCCGGATTATAACGGGTCACAATCAGTTTAGATGGAACTGTTTGACCTTTCTCAATACTTAGTCGTGTTTTACTATCTAATACACCAATAATTCTATCTGAGTCTCGGACTGATGAAATTTCTGGATTTGTGATAATAATGGCTTGGTCCGCATAATACATTGCCATTAACGCACCTTTTTCGATACCTGCTGGTGAGTCACAAACAATGTAGTCAAAACGTTGTTGCAGTTCATCCATGACATCATTGAGTCCATCCTTTTCCAATGCATCTTTATCTCGAGTTTGTGATGCTGGTAAAATATAAAGATTTTCATTGCGTTTGTCTTTGATAAGTGTTTGATTTAAATTTGATTCTTTATTAATTAGATTAATTAAATCATACACAACACGTCTTTCACATCCCATGACTAAATCAATATTGCGAAGACCGACATCGAAGTCGACAACCACCGTTTTAAAGCCGCGCTGTGCAAGAGCAAAGCCAATTGCTGCACTTGAAGTGGTTTTTCCAACTCCACCTTTTCCGGAGGTAACGACAACAACTTCGCCTAGTGTTTTTTGGGTTTGATTTTGGTGTTCTGACACAATTAGTCCCTCATCCCATTAAAAATTTTTTACAGTTATGTCGCAACATTCTAACATGCTCTAATTTGAATGTAAAATAGTCTTTTGAGCATTTTCAATACATCATTTAAACTTATTTTATAGTGGATTAACTTCAATTGTATCATTTTTTAGCTGGATGCAGTACCCTTTTGCAAATTCAGGTCCTACGGGAATATTGTTGTCAAATAATCGATAATGACCTGCAATCGCAACTAGATCCGCTTCTAAGTGATGACAAAAAATTCTGGCATTAATATCGCCATTGAGTCCAGCAAATGCTCTGCCCCGTAATGTTCCATACACATGAATGCTATTATGTGCTGTTAATTCAGCCCCCGGGCTAATTTCTGATAAAACCACTAAATCAGCGGAAGCAGAGACTTGTTGTCCTGAACGAATGCGAGACTCAATAACATTGGTTTGTCCCTTATCAGCTGTATTTGCTTCAGAGGTATGATTTTTTTTAGCAGTTTGATTCAGCCAAGGTAGGCTACATTTAGCAAGCATTGCTTGGCAGGTCGCATTATTTGTTTGGTAAGCTAAGGGAACTAATGTATGTTTTTGAAGCATCGTATGTAAACGCTGAAGTTTGGTATCATCAAACAAGGCATCAATTTTATTTAAATCTAAGATCACAGGGGTATTAGAAAAAAACTGAGGGGCTTGTTTGACTTTCATCATTAATTGATTTTCAATTTGTCCTAGATCGGGAGATTGTATCTGGATGACAGTAAATGTAAATAGGCTGCCTTTAATCTGAAGTGCCGATTGCATGGTAATGCCTTAATAAGTAATTATATGAAATATTGATGTTATTTATAACGTCAATAACGTGATTTTTCAAGTTTTATTCCGTATGATGAACCTTATTAAGTTAATAGGTATTGCATCTTTGTATGGCTGTTTACACTAAAAAACGGTTTTATTTGACATTATTCATGTTAAGCATTTTATTCATTGTGATGACTATAGTGAGTTTATGGCCATGGGGAATTGATGGTTATGGGTTGGCATTATGGTGGAAATTGCAATTGCCAAATTGGGTGGCAACTATTTTAGTTGGTGCGGGTCTAGCAGCCAGTGGGGCTGTTTTGCAAACTCTATTAAAAAATCCTTTAGCTGATACAAGCTTGTTAGGACTTTCATCAGGGAGTCAATTTTTTGGGATTTTAGTTTTAGCATTTTTAGGGACCATTGGCCAATCATTTTTGGGATTTTATTTAGCTTGCCTGATTGGTGCATTATTCGCATTATTATTATTTCTTAGTATTATTTTTTGGCAAAAAGTGATTTATCACATGGCAATTGTGATTTTGCTAGGTGTTGCTTTGTCATCCTTATTTAGTGCAGGAATGACCTTAATTTTTTTATTTTTACCACCGACAGCCTTAAAACAAACAATATTTTGGCAATTTGGTGGTTTTGATAATATTAGATGGATGCAAAATGGGCTATTACTGGTCACGGTGACATCAGTCATTGCTTGGGTAGGTAAGCAGCATCGTGGTTTTGACTTGTTTGCTTTAGGAGACCAAGCTGCACAGCAAATGGGCCTGTCCGTCAAACACTTTTTGGTTAGTTTAGTGATGGTATTAACCCCCATGATTGCGGCAATTGTCGCCGTTGCTGGACCGATTGGGTTTGTTGGGCTTGTTTCACCTCACATCGCACGAGGGTTAATCAAAACCAACACAATGCGCCACGTTTTGCCGTTGACAATATTAATTGGGGCAATCTTAGTTAGCAGTGCTCAATGGATTGCTGTAACAGTTGCCACACCAGTGGTTATTCCTGTTGGGGTGATTACAGCATTAATTGGAGCGCCTTTTTTAATTGGATTGGTATTTAGACAATTAAAGGGCCATTAGAAAAAAATCGCAGTATTGATTATTTAATTTTAGATTCTTTATACATCACATGTTGACGGACAACAGGATCAAACTTTTTAATCGTCATTTTGTCAGGCATGTTACGTTTGTTTTTTGTAGTTGTGTAGTAGTGGCCTGTGCCAGCTGATGACACTAATTTAATTTTATCACGCATGATGGATATCCTTTTTGATTGATTTATACCTTAGCACCGCGACTACGTAAGTCTGATAAAACGCTATCAATTCCTTTTTTATCAATAATACGCATGCCTTTTGTGCTAACACGCAATTGTACATAACGATTCTCACTTTCTACCCAAAAGCGATGTGTATGTAAATTCGGCAAAAAACGGCGCTTGGTTTTGTTGTGGGCATGAGATACATGATTGCCCGTAACAGGGCGTTTGCCAGTGACCATACAAACTCTAGACATAATTTCCTCCAATTCTTTGATTTTATAATTGCAATAAATTTTGTAAACTTAAGCTATAGTTTTATATCAAAAAAAAACACAAATTGCAAGGTGTTATTATTGATTGATCAATAAATCCTATCTGATTTTGCTTCTATGACAGTGGTTTCTTACGTTTTGTGCTCATTTTTGACTGTTGCCTTTTGTGAAGCATTTAGATTAATTTTGCTTGGTGTTTGAGTTAATACAGAGAATAAATCTTTTGGGTCACTCAGTTGTGGAATCATATCGAGTTGTCGACCAACGTGATATTTGTTCAATAAATGAAACGTTAGCTTTAATGCCGAAAAATCTTCCATAGCAAAACCAACTGAATCAAAAACAGTTATTTGTTGTTCAGAGGTACGACCTGGTTTAGTATGTGTCACTAGTTCCCATAGTTCAGCATCTACCAATGAACGAGCAGTTTGTTCATCAAAACGTTGTATTTCCCCTTCAATAAATGATTGTTCAAAAAATTCAACTACAACTTTAGCTTCAGGTAAAATACTTTGCTCCAACTCTGTCTTGCCAGGGCAGTCACCGCCTAAGCCATTAATATGGGCGCCAGGTTGAATCCATTGTTTTTTAATCACATCCACATGCTCTTTGCAGGCAGTGCACACAGTAATGATATCAGCATTTTGTACGGCCTGCTTGGCATCTTCACAAGCAATAAGTGTCAGATTTAGATCAACAGCTTCCATATTACGCTGAAAACGTTGCATTGCGGCAGGGTCGGTGTCATAAAAATAAATCGTTTTAATATTGCGGACCAAACAGTGAGCAATTGCTTGAAAATCACTTTGAGAGCCATTACCAATGAGTGCTAATGATTCAGCATCAGCTCGAGCTAGTAAGTCAGTTGCAATAGCCGCTGTGGCAGCAGTTCGTAATGCTGTTAGAAGGGTCATTTCTGAAATCAGTAATGGAATGCCGTCGCCAACGGTGGCAATTTGACCCGTTCCAACAACGGTTTGTTTGCCTTCATTTGGATTTTTAGGGTGACCATTGACATACTTGAAGCTAAAATATTCATCATCAGCAACAGGCATTAACTCCATCACGCCATCAGATACATGGAAAGCTGGGCGAGGAATTTTATCAAATTTATCCCAACGGGAAAAATCATGTTTTAATGTGGCAATCAAATCCAATAAATATTGGTTTAATGTATGTTTATGAATGAGTTCAGCAATATCGGAAACAGATGTAACATAGACCATCGTTTGTCACCTTTTAGTTTGTGTTGTGAAACATGATGATTTAACCATACAAAAAGGTAGTAAAATAGGCAAGTTGCTTACAACCAGTTTAAGCAAATTGTGTTATAATTTTATTGAGTTTAAAACAGCGTATTGAAATGAAACAAACATCAATTTATCACAATCAAGCGCAAAATAAGTAAAAGGAATAGCTATGATTACCGGATGCGCTAAAATTGAAATTTTAATGAACATTGAAAGCTATGAAAAACGCGTAGCGGTGCTTGATAATGGAACACTTCAAGAAATTCATATTGAAAGACAAAACCAGCAGGGAATTGTTGGCAATATTTATAAAGGTAGGATTCAACGTGTTTTGCCAGGCATGCAGGCGGCTTTTGTCGATATTGGATTAGAAAGAGCTGGATTTTTGCATGTTGCTGATGTCATGCCAATTTGTTCAGATGAACAAGAAGCAATTGATTTAAATAGTGCCGAGGCTGATGTTCGTAAATGGTTATGTCAAGGGCAAGAATTGTTAGTCCAAGTACTCAAAGAACCATTAGGGACAAAAGGAGCAAGGTTAACAGCCCATTTGTCATTAGCTTCTCGGTATTTAGTCTATATGCCTGATTTAAATCATATCGGTATTTCGCTTCGACTGACAAATGAAACAGAACGACAACGCTTACAAGATCAGATGCAACAAGCCCTTGAAAATACGGAACCAAAAGGATTTATTGTCCGTACAGTTGCCGAGGGTGTTGCTATTGGTGCCTTAAAAAAAGACATCTTATTTTTACAAAATTTATGGCAAGATATTTTAGATACGGCTTGCACAGTTACGAATCCAGGACTTGTTTATCAAGATTTAAATTTACCTATGCGGATTATTCGTGATATCGCAACACAAGAGGTCGATGAAATTTCGATTGATGATGCTGATACTTATAGTGCTTTGTGTAATTTTGCCGATAAATTTGTTCCAGGGGCTCGAGATAAAATGCATTTATATCAAAGCCATCGCTTGTTATTTGATCGCTATGGAATTGAACAGGACTTAGAAAAAGCTCTTGATCGTCAAGTGAATTTAAAATCAGGCGGTTATTTAGTGATTGATCAAACTGAAGCAATGACCACAATTGATGTTAATACAGGAGGCTATGTTGGTAAAGTCAATTTAGAAGAAACCATTTTTAAGACAAACTTAGAAGCTGCTCATGCAATTGGAAGACAGTTGCGTTTGCGAAATTTAGGCGGCATTATTGTGATAGACTTTATTGATATGAATCAACAAGAACACAAACAAGCTGTCATGGATGCATTAGAAAATGTATTAGCGCATGATAGTGCCAGAACAACGGTTATGCCAATGTCTGATTTAGGGCTTGTTGAAATGACACGCAAACGGACACAAGAAAGTTTATCAAAATTCTTATGTCAACCGTGTGATTATTGCCATGGGCGAGGACGGATCAAAACAGCCCAAACAATTTGTTATGAAATTTTTCGTGAAATCCAGCGCGAAGCTTTTTCATTTAATAATCATGGTTTTTTAATTGTCGGTGCTCCCGATGTTATTGAAACATTGAAAAATGATGAATCAATTGGGCTAGGAGAATTAGAGTTAGCAATTGAAAAACCAATTCAGTTAAAAGCTGAACCAAGCTATCGACAAGAAGCTTTTGAAATTGCTTTACTTTAAGCAATAGTGATAAGCTATAGTCTTTAAGAAAGAATCAATAATAAGGATGAATAATGCGAACACATTATAATGGATCAGTTAACAGTGATTGTATTGGCCAAACCATTTCAGTTTGTGGCTGGGTACACCGCCGTCGTGACTTAGGTGGTGTGATTTTTGTTAATTTGCGGGATCGCAGTGGATTACTACAAATCGTTTTTGATCAAGCAGATCAAATGATTTTAAATCAAGCCAATCAGTTGAAACATGAAGATGTTGTGCAAATTACTGGAATAGTTCGGCAACGGCCAGAAGGACAAACAAACGAGTCGTTAGCTAGTGGGGCCATTGAGCTGTCTGTTACAAAATTAAAGGTTTTAAGCCAAGCAGATCCCATTCCATTTCAACTAGACTCACAATATCATGTCAGTGAAGATGTTCGCTTAAGGTATCGTTATATCGATTTGCGACGTTATGAAATGCAGCACCACTTTTTAAAAAGGGCACAAGTAACACAAGCCATTCGACGTTATTTAGATGATCAAGGTTTTTTAGATATTGAAACCCCAGTATTAACAAAAGCGACCCCAGAAGGAGCGAGAGACTACTTAGTTCCTAGCCGTAATTTCAAAGGTCGGTTTTATGCATTGCCCCAATCACCGCAACTATTTAAGCAATTATTAATGGTATCAGGGTTTGATCGGTATTATCAAATTGTCAAATGTTTTCGAGATGAAGATTTACGTGCTGATCGTCAGCCTGAGTTTACGCAGGTTGATATTGAAGCATCATTTATTGATGAGCCAATGCTAATGCAAATGATGGAGTCCATGATTGCTGGTGTATTTGAACGTGTCAATGGTGTGACATTGAAAACGCCATTTCAGCAATTAACTTATGCTCAAGCAATTCAACAGTATGGGTCAGATAAGCCGGATTTGCGAAATCCTTTATACTTTGTCGATATTGAAAAGCTTATGGCGAATGAATCGTTTAGTGTTTTTGCTGATTCAGCTAATGATCCAGACAGTCGTTTAGTTGCCATGCGCTTACCGCAAGGGGCGACGATCAGTCGAAAACAAATTGACAGTTACACTGAATTTGTAAAAGGTTATGGGGCAAAAGGCTTAGCATATATTAAAGTCAATGATCATATGGCCGGCAAAGATGGTTTGCAGTCTCCGATTGTCAAGCATTTGTCTGCATCGTGTTTAAATGAATTAATAACAACAACTCAAGCTGAAACGGGGGATTTGATTTTCTTTGGCGCAGGTAGTCGAAAGGTTGTCAATGATGCCATGGGGGCATTGCGAGATCAGTTAGGGAAAGATTTTAATTTATATACGCATGATTGGGCGCCATTATGGGTCACTGATTTTCCAATGTTTGAAAAAGATAGTAATGGGGCATTAACGCCATTACACCATCCGTTTACAGCACCTCAGGTTGATACTGTTGATCAGTTAGATAACGCTGATATGACACAAATGTTATCTAGAGCGTATGATATGGTGATTAATGGTTATGAAGTCGGAGGTGGATCAATTCGTATTCATGATACCAAGGTTCAATCAAAAATATTTGAATTATTAGGCATTTCACAAGCAGAGGCTGAACAAAAGTTTGGCTTTTTCTTAGAGGCCTTACGGTATGGAACGCCAGTTCATGGCGGTATTGCATTTGGATTAGATCGCCTTTGTATGCTTTTAAGTGGTGCTGAAAGTATTCGTGATGTCATTGCATTTCCAAAAACGCTGGCTGCTAGTTGTTTAATGACCCAAGCACCAACCAATATAGACCAAGCCCAATTAGATGAATTAGGGATTGCGGTTCAACAAAAAGACAAAAACAATTAAATTGTTCTGTTTTTAGATAAAATCAATGTAATTTAGCGTTTATCCGTCATTGAGTCATAACCATCAATCAGCTAGATTTTATGCTGAATCAAGGTCAAATAAGGCTTCAATAAAGGGTTCAGCTTGAAATGAACTTAAATCGTCTAAAGTTTCTCCAACACCAATAAAACGAATTGGGATATTGTGTTGTTGAGCGATGGCAAAAATAATTCCACCTTTAGCAGTCCCATCCATTTTGGTTAAAGTAATGCCACTGACATTAACCGCTTTTTGGAATGTCTCGGCTTGGGCTAATGCATTTTGACCTGTTCCAGCATCAAGGACGAGCATGACTTCATGCGGTGCGCTGTCATCTAATTTTTTTGTAACTCGGACAATTTTTTTCAACTCTTCCATTAAATTGCTTTTATTATGCAGACGTCCTGCTGTGTCGGCTAAAACGATATCTGTAGAACGCGCTTTAGCAGCTGCAATGGCATCATAAATGACTGAAGCGCTATCTGCGCCATGCTTTTGGGCGATGACATCAACATTATTTCGTTGTCCCCATGTTTCAAGCTGTTCGACAGCTGCTGCACGAAATGTATCACCTGCCGCTAGCATCACGGACTTTCCTTCATTTTGAAATTTTTGGGCTAATTTTCCAATGGTCGTTGTTTTGCCAACCCCATTGACACCAACGACAAGAATGATATAAGGCTGATGGGCTGCTGTATCAATATTTAGTGGTTGTTCACAAGGGGCAATAATATCAGTCAATTGTGATTTTATAAGGTCCGATAGTGACTCAATGGTTTGAATTTCTTGGCGATCAACTTGTCGGCGGACTGTATCCATGACTTTTTGAGTGGCCTCAACACCAATATCAGCACTTAAAAGTTGCATTTCTAAATCATCGATTAAATCTTCATCAATAATTTTTTTTCCAAGCAGTAATTCACCGAGTCCGCCAGTAAGCTTTTGACGCGTTTTTTTAAGCCCTTTTTTAAAGCGGTTGAATAACCCTTTTTTTTGAGGTTGTTCCTGTTCAGGTGAAGGCTGATGATTTGTTGTAGAATGCTGTTGGTCTGTTGGTGTGGTTTTTTTCTTTTTAAAAAGCCCCATTTTGATTTGACCTTATTTTTCTATGTTAAATAATCGCATTGTGCCCGAATCATTGAACAACTGCAAGCAGTTGCGCCAACTAGCGAGCTCCATTAGGAAATAGACAACGGCCTAAACGGACCATGGTGCTGCCAGCTTTAATAGCATAGTGATAATCTCGACTCATTCCCATTGATAAGACAGGTAATAAGCAGTTTAATTCATATTCTAAACGGCAGTGGAATTGTTGTAATTTCATGAAACTTTGATAAGACTGTTCGGCGTTCGGGTAATAACGCGTTAATCCCATAATGCCTTTAAATTGTAATGCCGGACAATTTTTTTGGATATGTTGTGATAATAATCGCAGTGATGAAAAATCTTGAATGCCACTTTTATTAGGATCTTGGTCAATATTCACTTGTAGACAGATATTCATCAAGCGGTTTTGTTTCTGGCAAGCGTGGTTGAGTCGGTCGATATGACGTTGATTGTCTAAGCTTTGAACCCAGTCAAAATAAGCAGCAATTTTATTAATTTTATTACTTTGAATGGGGCCAATAAAATGCCAGATAATAGATGTTGGTAACGCTGTTATTTTGTCAATCGCTTCTTGAATATAGCTTTCAGCAAAGTGAATTTGACCTTTCTGGATCAATTTTTCAATTGATTCAATTGGTTGTTTTTTACTGACAGCAATGATGGTTGGGCAAGGATCCATTAATGCAAACGCCGCTCGTAGTGAATTGTAATTTTGACAAAGGTTGTTTTCTATCATATTATTTTTTAGGCTAGTAGCACAATGGTATATAAAAAGGACTTATTATGGATATTAACCAATTATTAATTGATATTGTAGAAAAAGATGGCTCAGATTTACATATTTCAACGGGCGAAAAGCCAATTATGCGGATTGATGGTGATTTGCAGCGTGTTGAGGAGCATGAAGTATTAACTCACGATATGGTGCAAGCATGTCTTGATGAAATCATGAGTGATGAGCAAAAAAAAGAATTAGAGGAAACCAAAGAGTGTGACTTTTCAACTGGGGTGAAAGGTAGTAACAGTCGATTTCGTGTTAATGCGTTTTTACAAGATCGTGGCCCTGCCATTGCATTTCGTACGATTCCTGAGAAAGTTTTAACACTTGAGCAGTTAAATGCGCCGGACACATTCAAACAAATTGCAGATCAGCCTAATGGTATTGTTTTAGTGACTGGTCCGACAGGGTCTGGTAAGTCAACGACCTTAGCGGCCATGATTGATCATATTAATAAACAACAAAAAGGGCATATTTTAACTATTGAAGATCCAATTGAATTTGTCCATGAAAGTAAAAGTTGTTTGATTAATCAACGGGAAGTCAAAAGGGACACATTGAGCTTTAACAACGCTTTGAAATCCGCATTACGTGAGGATCCAGATTATATTTTAGTCGGGGAGATGCGAGATTTAGAAACAATTCGTTTAGCATTAACAGCCGCAGAAACAGGCCACTTGGTTTTTGCAACATTGCACACGTCATCGGCTCCTAAAACGGTTGACCGGATTATTAACGTGTTCCCTGCCGGTGAACAAAGTATGATTCGAGCAATGTTGTCAGAATCATTACGTGCTGTTGTGGCTCAAAAATTATTGAAAAAGCAAGGAGGGGGGCGTGTCGCTGCCCATGAGGTTTTGATTAGTAATCGAGCCGTTGCTAACTTGATTCGTGAAAATAAAATTCCTCAAATCTATAGTGTTTTGCAGACAAACCGTGCAGCAGGGATGCAGACGCTTGAACAATCATTGCAAACATTAGTCAAACAAGGACTTGTATCAGAAAGTCATGCGAAAAGCTGTTTAGCTGATGATTAAGTATTAACGGGAAGTTCTAGCGAGATAATTAAACCGTTAGGGTGATTAGGCTCAGCATGAGCGGTGCCACCATGCAAACGTATAATTTCTTGAACAATAGACAAGCCAAGGCCACTGCCACTTGTTTTTGTTCCTGCCTGTCGATAGAAGCGGTCAAAAATACGCTGACATTTATCGGCAGGTACACCAATGCCTGTATCAGTGATCGTAATTTTAATTTTTCGCCGTAATTGTTGAGTTTTCACTTCAACTGTCCCTTTTTCGGGAGTATAACGAATGGCATTATCAACAACATTGCGTAGCATCACCTCAAATAATGCTGGGTTGCCATTTGTGATTGGTAAGTCTTCATCTGGGGTGAAGGATAATTCAATATCTTTATCCAGTGCTTTCATGGCTAAAAGGCTTAATTGGTTTTCAATTAGCTTATTCAGTTTAATGGGTTGTTTATCCGGTAGGTGATGCTGAAATTCAACACGACTGAGTGTTAATAATTGCTCAATAATGTAAAAATAATGATTTGCTCGCTCAATAATGAGTCGGATTTTGTCTTTAATTTGTTGAATATCATCAATGTTTAATGCAACTTCAGCTTGAGTTTTAATCGCGGCAAGTGGTGTTTTTAGTTCATGCGCAGCATCACTGGCAAAACGTTTCTCACGTGTTAAAGCCTCATTAAAACGTTCAAATAAATGATTTAATTCTTCTAAAAGGGGGGTGACTTCTTGTGGCGCTCGTTTTAAATGAATCGGTTTTAAATAATGGGGTGATTTTTTCTCAATGACTTTTTTCATTTTTCTAAGTGGACGTAAAGCAGATAATACAATAAAAAAAGTGGCAAATAATAAAATCAAATATAAGATTGCCAGACTCCACAGTGAGCTTGAAAATAAGGACCAAAATGCTTGATATTTTAAGTGGGCATTGACCAGAATAACAATATTATAGCCTGATAAATGGCTTGGCATGGAAAACACATACCATTGGTCATTGTCATGACCAAGCGATAGGGTTGTAAATGTATTTGGTTTGCTTGTGATTGCCTGGTCTGGTGCCCCTTGGCTTTTAATGATTAAAGCGCCACTGTCTTTGTTGTAAACTTGAAATGCAAAAGCATTTGGGTATGTATTTTGTTTGAGTGTTAGCTGGTGATCTGCTTCTGAAGCTGGTGCTTTTAAATTAATTTCATGTGTGATGAGTTTGTTTAAAATGGTATTGTTATTGTTTTGGACAATACTATTGATCAATGCATCAATCATGGTCGCACCATTAACCATTTGGACTTGAAATAGTTTGTCATTTTGCCGCTTCATTTCAAAATAATTAATCACGCCTAAAATAGCAATTGAGCCTGTGATTAAAAATGTCATGAAAATGGTTAAAAATTGGCGAATTGAAAAATGATTGGTTAAGAAAGAAAAATAAGGACGTTGTTGGGCCATTAGTGATTACATAATTAAACTTGCTTTATTCTTAGGATAAAGAAATTTTTAAGTAAATCAAAATGATTATCGAGATTCTTGCCGATTTTGTTATAATGCATGTTAAGCATCAAATATTATATTAATAATTAAAAAAGGATAGCGTTAATATGCAAGCAGTGTCAAACAAGCACTTGTTTTATAATTCTAAATGGTTAAATCAAACAGTCAAAATTCAAGGTTGGGTGCGTAATCGACGTGACTCAAAAGCTGGGATTTCATTTTTAACGGTACAAGATGGGTCATGCTTTGCACCTATTCAGGTTGTGGCACCTAATACATTACCAAATTATGACGATCAGATTAAACATTTGACCAAGGATTGCGCAGTCATTGTCCAAGGAACTTTAGTTGCGTCTCAAGGTAAAGGCCAAACTGTAGAAATTCAAGCAGATTCAGTAACCGTGGTCAGCCAAGTCGAAGACCCTGATAATTATCCAATGTCACCAAAGCGTCATACGATGGATCATCTGCGTCAATATGCCCATTTACGACCACGCACCAATATTATTGGTGCTGTTGCACGGGTTCGGCACAAAGCGGCATTTGCCATCCATCAATTTTTAAATGATCAAGGGTATTACTGGGTTAATACACCGATTATTACAACGAATGATTGTGAAGGGGCTGGTGAGCTTTTTCAAGTCTCCACGTTAGATCAGGTCAACACTTTAAATGATTCACAAAATGGTGTTGATTATTCCCAAGATTTTTTTGGTCAGCCGACTTTTTTAACTGTCTCAGGCCAGTTAAATGTTGAGTCGTATTGTTGTGCTTTATCAAAAGTGTATACTTTTGGCCCAGCATTTCGCGCAGAAAACTCAAATACTAGTCGTCATCTTGCCGAATTTTGGATGGTCGAGCCAGAGCTTGCCTTTGCTGATTTAAATGATGTTGTTGATTTGGCAGAAACAATGCTAAAAACCGTAATTAAAACAACATGGCGTTCTTTAGAAGATGATTTTGAATTTTTTAACCAATTTGTTGATAAAGGTTTATTAGAACGTTTACAAAAAATCATTGAATGTGATTTTAAACGCTTAGATTATACTGAAGCAATTGAGATTCTCAAATCTTCAGATCAGTCGTTTGAACATCCAGTTGCTTGGGGGATTGATTTGCAGTCTGAGCATGAACGTTATTTATGTGAGCAGTATTTCAAACGGCCTGTTGTTGTTATGAACTATCCAAAGTCAATTAAAGCTTTTTATATGCGGCTTAATGATGATCAACAAACTGTTGCAGCAATGGATGTATTAGTTCCTGGTGTCGGAGAGCTTATCGGTGGCAGTCAGCGTGAAGAGCGTCTTGATGTATTAGATGCACAATTAAAAGCGATGAATATCGATCCGGCCCATTTAGATTGGTACCGTGATTTACGTCGCTATGGGACGGTTCCTCATGGTGGTTTTGGTCTTGGGTTTGAGCGGTTATTAAGTTATATAACGGGTGTGGCAAATATTCGAGATGTGATTCCGTTTCCTCGATTCCCAGGGCATGCACAATTTTAACGAATCATCACCCACTATCCTATTTTTGCATAATTCTAACTATAAAATCATCAATGGTCTCTAGTCAGCAAGCATATTTTCGATTAAAATAGCTGTAAGGCTTTAATTGTGCTAGGTGAGGGTTGTGTGAAAAGAAGTCGATTGATTCGAGTATTGTTCAATTTTGCTGTTTTCAGTGGACTAATTTTATTGAATGTTCCGGCAGCAGCGATGAGCGTTTATAAAGTTCAGCGAGGTGATTCTCTATGGCGCATTGCTGAACAGCATTCATTACCGGACGTTTCAACTGCACAGCTAGTTCAATCCATTAAAGGCATTAATGCTAAAGACCACCAAGGCATTATGCAAAATGAAATACAAGCGGGCGCCAAGCTTAGCATTCCGACACAAAAAAATGAGTTTAAAGATGGGCAAAAAGTTTATCAAAGCCTAGCTTTTCAACATGCTAAAGAGCATCAAAATAATGATCAAGCCAAGAAAAACCAAACAAAAAGCCAGTCTAAAGAAGATCAAAGTGCTCCTAAGCCAAGCCATGATCAGCAGGGCAGTGTAACGTCTCACAGCGTTAAGCCAGCTTCAGATGATTCTGTTGAAGTTAACCAGCAGACATCTGATAATCAAATTAATCAGACACCTACCGTTCGACATAGCAGTGTTAGGGGTGCTGAACCTGTTGATGTACATTCAAGTTTTCGATGGTGGTGGTTAATTGTTTTAATTATCGCTGGTGGTCTATTACTCAAAAAACGACAAAAAAAACAAGAAATTATTCAAAGAAAAAATCAAATTAAAAATCGTTATTATGGTTTAAGCACGGATGCCAATGTTGTTCAAACATCAAAGTCCACGACAAATGTTGCTAAAAAGCAGCCAAAGACTCAAACAAAAAAACGATTAGGTAAATATTCAGCAAAACAAAAACAAATGTTGAAAAACGTGGTTCAGAAAGTTGCCGCTAAATCAAAAAATAAAAAAGCTATTAATTTAGCATCGCAACGCGTTAGATCTGTCATTCCGATGGATCAAATCAATAAGGCTGAAGAAATTGAACAAATTATCAAGCGTGCTGAAACCCATATTCAAAATCGTCATTTAGATCAAGCAAAATCAGCACTGCAAGATGCATTAAATTTGTCCCCTCGGGATATTAATGTCCGAATGAAAATGTTAGAAGTTTATGCGCTAGATCAAGATATGATTTCATTTAATAGTGAAAGAGAGTATTTAGCCTCAAAATTATTATCGTACGATGATGAACATTGGGCCACAATTGAGCAAATTTATCATGAGCATTTTGGTCGTAATAAACATCGCTAAATTACATAAATGGATGAATCTATGGTAAAACTGACCGCAAAAGCTCAAATGTTAACATTGTCTAATATTCGTCAAATTTCTAAGCAATGTCACAATCAGCAAGGAATTAATCTTGGGCAAGGCGTTTGTGACTTACCATTGTCCGAGCAGTTATCACAAGCCGCTAAGCAAGCAATTGATCAAGGTCATAATGCATATGCTCCCTATGAAGGGATTCCTGAATTACGTCGTGCCATTCGGCAAAAAATAGCAACGTTTAATCAGATTGAATTATCAAGTGATGATTCGGTATTAGTAACCCAGGGTGTAACAGCAGGGCTAGTATGTGCAATTGAAGCATTACTTGAACCAAACGATGAAGTCATCATGTTTGAACCATTTTATCGGTTTCATTATCATCTATTGACATATCACCATGTCAACGTCAAAACGGTGCATATTGATCCAATGACAGGCAAGTATGATCCAGATGAATTAATCAATGCTGTATCATCAAAAACAAAGGCAATTTTGTTATGTAACCCTCATAACCCAACAGGGCATGTTTTTACAGAGCAAGAACTGACGCAAATTGGGCAATTAGCAATTGACCATGACTTGGCGATCATTTCAGATGAGATTTATGAATATGTCACTTATCATGGTCAACAACATCATTCCATTGCGAAAATGAAGCATTTAGCCGATCGGACAGTAACCGTGACAGGGTTTTCTAAAACCTATCATGTGACAGGATGGCGGATCGGTTATTTATGTGGCCCCCAAGCGTGGGTGGAAAAAATGGCATTGATTCATGACACTTTATATATGTGCACGGCAACACCTTTTCAACATGCGGCATTAGTCGCTTTAGCGCAACATGATACGTATTATGAGCAAATGCGATACAATTATCAGGAAAAGCGAGATTATTTAATTCGTGAACTTAACCAGTTAGGGTTTGAAACGAATGACCCGAAAGGCACTTATTACTTATTAGTTAAACTACCGGAACAAGCCAATCAAAGCCATTTATTTGCGCAACAATTATTATCTGAGTGTAATGTGGCCGTTTTAGCCGGATCAGAATTCTATCATGACGCACAATATGGCCAGGATTTTATCCGGTTATGTTTTGCCAAACCATTTGATGAGATTAAGCAAGCTGTCAAAGCATTTTCTGATTGTTGCCCTGAAGGGTGAGTAGCATGGTCAGGCAAAAGCATTTAATTGCTCGATATCATACGTTGTTTCAGCAGTTACAATCGGATCAGCCACCAAAGGTAATTGTTGCCACCAAACGATTAACAAAAACATTACAAAGTGCTTATTGTCATTGGCTTATCCAACAAGGAAGCAGTGGTGTTTTTTGGGGTAAATCATTGGTTAGCGTTGATGATTGGATTGATCAATTATGGCGTGAATATTGTTTTAAACAAGATCAAGTGCCAAAAGTGATAGAATCAAATGAAGCCACTTTGTTATTGGCGCAAATTATCTTCACGAAGGCGGGCCGCCAGTCAAATTGGACAAATACGCTACAACAAAGCCGGCTGGTATTTCAAGCGTGGCAACAGTTACAACAATGGTTGTGTGATGTATCCGTTTGTTGCCAAGATTTAGATAACCAAAATGTGCAAGCATTTTACCAATGGGCAAGTGCGTTTGAAGCATGCCTGAATTCATGGAATTGGCTTGTTGACTGCCAGCGTGTCAAATATTTAACACAGCACCCTGCTGATGTGATCCATCAACCTATTGTATTAGTTGGGTTTGATATATTAACCCCCGACCTAGAAACCTTATTAACGTCTGCCAGGCACCCTTATAAATTATTCATGCCTGAAACAGAGACTTATCAACAAATTAATTGTTATGCTTATGAAACACCTCATAATGAAGCATATGCTATCGCTACCGAGATTCAGAAGCAGTCTTACCAGAATCCTGAGATACAAATAGGCGTTGTTGTGCCAGATCTTGATCAATCATTTGATACATTACAATCTATTTTTGATACGGTTTTATTACCGGATTCTGAGCGACATTTGCCAATATTGGAAAATCGTTATCGCCCGTACCAGATCTCTGCCGGTCAGCCACTTATAAAACAGCCAGTTATTGCGCATTTATTTCAATGGTTAAAATCCTCCTGGCAAACAGAATTTAATGCAATTGCCGGATTGATACAATCACCCTACATCGCTTATGCCAAGGAATATCAGTCAATACGTCAATTAGCTATAAGCGCATGTAAATCATCATGTCAGGTGCATAGTTCATTTAAAACCATTTTAAAGCAATTAGCTTTTGCCCAGCAAATTGATTCATCGTTGTTATCTATGGCTAACAACATTGAGAAAAATATTCCATATCATAAAAAACAACTATCATTTGACCAGTTTTCAAAGATTGTATGGAATATTATTGAGCTATTAAAATGGCCAGGCACTATGTTATTAACAAGTTATGAGCATCAAGCTGTGACTAGTTTTTATAAAGCCTGGAAGCAAATCAAAAAATGCCAGCGCTTAGCGATTGATCTGACCTATCATCAGTGGTTAGCTTATTGTGAAATGCTGTTAAGTCAGCAACCCTTTCAAACGGAAAATAAAGCCGATGCGCCAATCCAGATACTTGGCATTTTAGAATCGACAGGATTGTATTTTGATCAAATGTATTTAATGCATTTCGATGATCATTGTTGGCCAAAACTGGTCCAGCCGAATCCTTATTTACCTTATTCAGTGCAAAAAGCCTATCAAATGCCGCATGCGACGCCTGAACGAGAGTTAACTTTTGCTCGTCAAGTGACTCATCGTTTATTGTGTCAAGCTAACAAGGTGACTGTGAGCTATTGTTATTATCAAAATCAATCGTTATCACCTCTGGTTTCTCAAATCACGTCACCAGCCATAGGTAGTTTGCACCCACCCCAGCCAACCGCAATAGTGCACTATGAACGTCAAGATGTTATCCGACCTGTTGATACGTCACTAACGACACGCATGGGAGGGGTAACGTTTTTACAGGATATATTAACTTGTCCTTATCGAGCGCATTTAAAACATCGATTAAATTTAGAAAAACTTCCAGAGCATCAAGTACCATTGGATGGCGCTGAAAAAGGTCAAATCATTCACGATGTTTTAGAAGCTATTTGGAAAACCTTGAACAATCAGTACAATTTAAAACAAATAACATGCATTAAGAAATGGGTTGAAGCATTCATTGAGCATCAATTAAGGCAACAAGGATTATTCGATACTTTGCCAAAATGGCTTGTGCAAGGTGAACAGTGGCGTTTACAAGAGCTGATAACAAAATGGTTGGAGCTAGAACAATTACGCCAAATGGATTTCCAAGTGATTCAATTAGAGCAAACAGTAATGATTAAGCTAGGCGCATTTCGCTTAAAAGGGCGAATTGATCGGGTAGATTTATTAGAAGATGGTCAAAAGATTGTGATTGATTATAAAACAGGGCAAAAATTACCAGCGAGCCATGCATGGGATCCTGCCTCGTTAAAAATGCCCCAATTGCCAGTTTATGCATTGCATCAGCAGGCTGATGGCATTGCTATTGGTGGGGTTAATCCAAAATTATTAAACAAAGGGATTAAGCAATGTTGGAAAGTTTTATCTGCTGATGGGCCATGGCTTACATCGACATATCCTAAACCTTATGAAGGTTCATCTGACTGGCCTGAGACATTCAACGGTCTTAAGTATGCCTGGAAAAATCTTATTGATACAGCAGCTGATGCTTTTGCTCAAGGAGATTTGATGCCAAACCCTTCAACTGATCATTGCCGTCATTGCACGGTTAATCTTATTTGTCGTTATCAAGTGGCTTAATGGTAAGCTTATCAAAATAAAGACCATGGGCGACTTGGTATGTGGCAATGACGAAGTTGATCAGCATAGCGATAGGCCCAGTTTTGTGCTTTTTGTGCATAGCGCATAATGCCGGGTAATTCATGGTAGCTTTGACGTTGATATGCTGCAATACCTTGATGGTAGGCTAAATAAAGATTATAGGTGTCATCTTTGGGGATATTGGCACGGCGATTAGCATTAGCACCATACCATCCGATAAAATCAGTAGCATCAGCAAAATTATCACGCTTGGCTCGTAAATTGCCTGTGCTATCACGATAATCTTGCCATGTCCCATCTAATGCCTGTGCATAACCATAAGCACTAGAGGGGCGGCCACTTGGGATAAAACCTAATGTATAATCCATTTTAGGACGTGCTGTAGCGATAAAGTGAGACTCTTGCAAAATGATAGCAAACTGGGTACTGATTGGGATGCCCCACTTTTTATAAGAGTCTAACGCATTATAATACCATTCAGGATATTGTTGTACGATTTGGCAAGCATTATAAATATTATTAGGTGGTGGTGTTGCACAACCACCTAATAATAGAACCATTGTTAATATACTGATGAATCTATTACATTTTTTTGATTCGAAAAATTGGTAAGGTTTTCGCATAATATTTGGTTTTTTTATCTTAGCACTTTATAATCTTACTTATCTTAAGTGACGAAATGCAATCTTACAATGGCTAAACTTCATTTTTATTTTTCAAGCATGAATGCCGGCAAGAGTACGACCTTGTTGCAATCAGATTATAATTATCGTGAACGGGGTATGAATACATTATTATTTGCTCCACAATTTGATCAACGGTTTGAATATGGGAAAATTTGTTCACGGATCGGTCTATCAGCTGAAGCATTACTCTATGACCAAGATACTGATTTATATTTGACTGTGGAACAGCAATCATTACAACCAGATTGTTTGTTAGTCGATGAGGCACAATTTTTAACAAAGCGGCAAGTTTATCAACTAACAGAAATTGTTGATCAGTTAAATATTCCGGTTCTTGCTTATGGTTTACGTAATGACTTTCAAGCTGAACCATTTGAAGGAAGTTTGTATCTCATGGCATGGGCTGATGCCTTAGCTGAAATTAAAACGATTTGCCATTGCGGGCGTAAAGCAACCCATGTATTAAGAGTTGACCAAAATGGTTTGATTGTTCGACAGGGCAATCAGGTTGAAATTGGAGGGAATGATCGTTATGTATCAGTTTGTCGGCGTCATTTTAAACAAGGTAAAACGACCAAAAGTACTAATAGTGCCAATAAAACACTTTAACAGCACGGTCTTGAAAGCGCCGAGCGCTGTTTCGTTGTGATGATGTTAAATTATTTAGCATGATTGAAAAGGTAAGTGGCGCATTATTAGATGTTGTTAAATAGCCAGATAATGTTGAAACGCCACTTAACGTGCCTGTTTTTGCATGAACTTTGTTGAGTAAGTCCTGATTCATACGATAAGCAATCGTGCCATCAATTCCTGAGCTTGCTAACGCATTATAAAAACGTTTCCCAATTTGTGGATTTTGATACACATCACTTAAAAATTGAGTCATAAATGCTGTGGAGACATGGTCTAATTTTGATAAACCAGATCCATCAGCCATAAATAAATCATCTGTATTAAGTCCTAATTTTTCATGGAGAACTTTTTGAATTGCTTGTGTTCCTTGACTGATAGATCCGACGCCATC
>CAZAJS010000014.1:19470-22636 GCA_964485635.1 uncultured Francisellaceae bacterium | reverse complement strand
CTGATCAAAGTACTTTTCATAACCGTCCTCATCCGTATATCATTCAAACAGATAGTTGGCAGCCGGAGTCATATAGCATTGGGGATACCATTGCGTTTGATTTAACGTTATTAGGCAAAGCAACAGCCTATTTACCATTTTTGATTCATGGGCTTGCAACGGTTCGGTTAGGGCGTACTCAGAATCAGCAAACAAATTTACAGTTACAATCTGTTACGCAAAAAACACAGACAGGCCAGTGGCAATCCATTTATGAGCAAGGTGTCCTTCAAGATCAATATGCGCCCATTAATGATGCATTTGACATAGTATCAAAACATCATTCAACTTGGTCTTTAAAATTTTATACGCCTTTGCGGTTAGTGCATCAAAATCGGTTAGTAAGACAGTTTGATTCAACGTTATGGAAACAGGCATTGCAGCGTAAGTTATGGCTTTATCACCAATTTTATCAGCTTGCTATTGATGATCAAATCAATTGGGATGATTTAAGGGTGGATCAGCATCAGTTGCAGTGGGTTGAATGGCAACGTTATTCAAATCGACAAAAAAAGTCTATCCCGATGGGAGGGTTAATGGGGGATTTAACGATTACTACTGCCAATAAATCGGTCAAAAAAGCCTTAATAATGTTACAACATATTGGGGTCGGTAAGGGCAATAGTATGGGGCTAGGACAGTATCAAATTGTGGGACAATACGATTGAACCCGAGTAATAGAAAATTGATCAAGCTGGACTGGCAACTGCTTCATTTCAGCAAGACTTAATTCACGTCCTCGTAAATTCTGGGGCAACTCTATTGATAAATGCCAATATTGTGCCCCTTTTTCAATAATTTTAGCAGCTGTTTGAATCGGTAACGTTCCGATAACAATGTCACCAGCTTGAACTTGATTGAGCGATAAATGTGCATAGACAGCATCAGGTTGAAATGGTGCATATTGTTGTAACCATTCAACAGCGCCCGGATGTCGACTAATTAATAAAATAGACATTAATATCAATCCTTTTTTTCAAAAAACAATGAATAAGTAATAAGTTAAGTATGCTTATCATATCAATGCAACATTAATTAATGCAATAGATTCCCATTAAGTGCCAATATTGTCATCCTATTTTAGTCCAAGAGTGATAATTCAGAAAGCTCAGAGATCCCGCTTCAAAACCACATTAAAATGAAGATTTTGTCATAAAATTGTTAAAAATATAACTGATAAAAAGTTGCGTTTTTGATTATGCCATTTCATTATGTATAAAAAATCATATCTTATCATGATCCATTGACACGAATTAATCATTTTATGTTATTTTAATGCCAAAGCAATCAATCAGTACCATTAATTTACCAAATGAAACGTATATCAATTTGTCTTTTATCACCATTTATATTCGTCAGTTTAGCGAATGGCGCATGTACTGCTTCAGTCAATAAAAACAAACCGCGTGGTTTTCCTGGAGGGCAATTTAATGACTGTCGTTTACAAGAACAAGGGCAACCTTATTGCAATCCGACGAAAGGGCAAGAAAATTATATGTCCCGTCACCATATTTTTGATAAACATGCTTGGATTGACGTGTTAAACAAAGGTCTTAATAGTCCTAATGTTGAATCTGATCAAGCAGAACATAATATTGACCAAATGCTCAAAGCTGAAGGGGCACCACAAGTTGTGATTGACAATTTCAATCAAGATGGCGTCCAATGTACACGCCGGACAAATAGCTGGCTAACATGGTTACCCGTTAATTTAGCGTTAGGCCCAGCACCACAGAATCGAGCATTTGATCCGGCCAATCATTTTGACTCATGGGCATTATTGAGTGTGCCTGAAGCATATCAAACGCTTTTTACAAATATCCGATATGCCAGTGATAACCAAGTAATTGCTGATAATTTAGCCAAAATGCCCAATGACTTGAAAGCACCATGGCCGATGAAATTAGGTTCAAATGCCAATTGGGTTCGGGCTAAAGAACAAGGTCATTCAGGTCAACTGGCTTATTGTCCTAAACAAGTGTTTCAAAGTTTCAACCAAAAAAGCGCGGGTCCAGACGTTTGCCCAGATTTTGCTTATACGTCGATTCAATAAATAGAATCCGATCTACTTAAAATAATAATAAATTCTTAAAAGACAATAAATGAACGTCAAAGCAACGCCCTGATAACAATCATTTATTAGTTCGCATAATATATATTATGTTAAATAGAATATTATATCATGCTTACTAGCTTAGTAAGATAAAAAATCATATGGATTCATTTATATGATGATATTGCCGCTTATATTATAATTATCGCCTACTAGGTAGGAATTTCATCAATATTGCCTTGCAATACGTAAGCATCCTCAAACTGGCCATTGGCAAGTTGATAATAGTTTTTACGTGTTGAGATAATTGAAAAGTTAAATTTACGATACATCGCTAAGGCGGCTTCATTACTGGTTTGGACTTCTAAGAAAATCTTTTCAACACCTTGTTGTGCCAGATATGACATCACAAAAGCCAGTAGTTTTTGGCCATAACCTTGATTTTGTGCCGATTTATCAACTGAAATATCTAAAATCTCAGCCTCATCTAACACCATTGAAATTACCGTAAACCCTTTTAATAAATTTTCTTGATCAAAAAGCCCCCAAACTGAACAGCTCGCGGATAATAAACTATCCCGCATCAGTGATGTGGACCACGGGTTTTGAAAAACTGAGCGTTCAATCGCCATAATTTCTGATAAATATTCTTCACCGATGGGTAAAATCTGATAATTGGTATCCATTGAGCATCACCTGTTTTTTGACTTGCGCATGGTCAACTTTAGAAAAATCTAATTGTAACGATTTTGCCTTAGTTGCTTCAAGTATTTTTTGAATAAAAGTATTATTTTCCTGATAAAGTATGCGATCTACGCAAGACATCATTGTTTTGCTATCAATACTTTGTCCGTGGCGTTGGATGCTTGAATCAGTGGTCACAATTTGGCAATGACTTGCAAAAAAAAGTGCTTGCATCATATTTTTTAATGCTTTTAAAGCCTGTTGTTCAATCGGATTGGGTAATAAAGCAATCACTGTTTTCGAAGTATTACCAATAGGCGCCTCAGTTGGTGTCCACTGATCAAGACAATAAAAGGTTTGTTGATCAATTTCATCGGTTGAATTGTTGGT
>CAZAJS010000014.1:0-19460 GCA_964485635.1 uncultured Francisellaceae bacterium | reverse complement strand
TGCGGTATCCAGCGTGTTTGAATCCCACAAGCCTCTAAAAGTGCGATACGGGTGGCATCTAATTGCGCTAAATCACTTTTTTTTTCATCCATATAATCAAATCCAATCAATATGTCATGATAAATTGACTCAATTCATTTATTATGGCTATAATGCTTGGCAGTTACAAGTCAAATATTCCGATTTCAAGGAGTTGTTAGTCGATGAAATTATATATTTATGAACATTGTCCTTTTTGCATTCGTCCAAGAATGGTGGTCAATGCTAATGGATTAAAAGATCAAGTGACACTTGAAGTGCTAGCCAATGATGATGAAGCGGCTCATATTTCACGTGTTGGAGTTAAACAAGTCCCCTTTTTAGAAAAAAATGATGGTGAATATTTATTAGAAAGCCTTGTTATTTGTGATTATTTTAACCAGATGAAAGATCATCCAGCGATTGTCGACTGTGGTGATCAAAATCAACAAGCCCGTGATCTAGTCACACAAATTAATGATGCAAGTCGTTACTTTGTCTATCCACGATTTATCTTGCATCCACAAAATCAGGCTGATTTTCCAACTGAGTCAGCTAAAGATTATTTTCGTGCAAAAAAACAAAAATCTATTGGTGATTTTACCCATAATTTAAAACACCCTGAAAAAGCTATTGAGCAGACAAAACCATTGTTAGCACAACTGAATCAAATACTCGCTGAGACAACATTTTTAGGCGCAGATCAATTATCATGGGATGATGTATTTATCTTTCCTGTATTGCGTAACTTAACCATTGCCCAAGATGTGTTGACCTTACCTGACAATGTGGCGAATTATGTCAAACGTGTTGCCGAAAAGACACAAATTGATTTATATCAACTTTATGACTTTAGCGCTGTGATCAATGCTTAAGGCATCAAACAACAATGGATAAGAAGGATTTTGCCCATGGGTGTGTCTATTGATCAAATTGATGCGATCTTGCCACAAACGCAATGTACTAAATGTGGCTATGATGACTGTCAAGATTATGCACGTGCCATTTATGAGGGACAATTGCATAATCGATGCCCTCCAGGAGGACAAGCCGGTATCAATGCATTAGCTGATTTATTAGGTCGTGAGCATTTATCGCTTGATAGTAGTTGCGGCCTGCATGAACCAAAAAAAGTTGCGGTGATTGATGAGTCATTATGCATTGGCTGCACTAAATGCATTCAAGCCTGTCCTGTTGAGGCCATTGTTGGGGCAAATCAACAGATGCATACCATTATCCCAGACCAATGCACAGGGTGTGATCTGTGTATCGATCCTTGTCCGATGGACTGTATTGACTTAGTCACGCTTGCTAAAGAAAAACAGCCTGATCATATGTCGACGCAGGAGGTCGAAGCACAAAAAAATGAATATCGACGCCAACATCAACATAAAGTTGCACGGCAGCATGCCGAAAAACGCAAGCAAAGACAAACTTATCAACAGTTAGCCCAAGATAAAGCTGATAAACAAGCCTATGCTGCAGCAGCACTGGCTAAGTTTCGTAAAAAAAGACAACAATCACCAACATCAAGCCAATAAGAGGATGGGGGCAAATGCGATCTTCCCTTGCGATTGACGCTATTTTTGAAACATTTGCACAACATGATGCTTCCCCGACAACTGAGTTGGTTTTTAATAGTGACTTTCAACTTTTAATTGCCGTGATTTTATCAGCACAAGCCACCGATGTTAGTGTCAATCAAGCAACGAATATCTTATTCAAAATTGCTCCGAATCCAGCACAAATGGCAACCTTAGGTGAAACATGTATTCGCTACTATATTCGCCGTATTGGTTTAAATCGTGCTAAAGCAAAAAATGTAGCGAAAACAAGTGCGATGATTGCCGGTTGTTACCACGGTAATGTTCCAGACCACCGCCAAGGACTTGAAGCATTACCGGGTGTCGGGCGCAAAACAGCAAACGTTGTGTTAAATACCGCTTTTAATCAACCGACTTTAGCCGTTGATACGCATATTTTTCGTGTTGCCAACCGTATTGGACTGGCTAGTGGTAAAACAGTTGAACAAGTTGAACAGCAATTGCTACACTGTATTCCCGCTCATTATTTACAAAATGCCCATCATTGGTTAATTTTACATGGTCGTTATATTTGTACGGCTAAAAAACCTAAATGTGATGCCTGCCCCATTATTCAATGGTGTCAGTATCCGGATAAAATCGTAGTAAAGGATGGTCAATGAGTTTATTTTTCCCCGAAGATCGTGAATCAATGCGACAATTGTTTTTTGAAAGCTGGCAACGTTATCAAAAAAATCAAACGTTAAGCCCGCTTCAGCAACAAATTGCACAAATTATCGCACTGCATCCTGAGTATCATCGTTTTTTTGATCAACAAGCCAATCAAACTCGGAATTTTTGGCCAGAACAAGGACAAACAAATCCATTTTTACATTTAGGGCTACATATTAGTTTGATTGAACAAATTTATACAGATCGGCCTAAAGGCATTCGTGCTGTCTTTGATCAATTAATGCAACAGTATGATCATGATGAGCATCAAGTGCATCATCAAATGATGGATCCGTTAGCTGAAATGCTCTGGCAGCAACAGCGCGACCCATCACAAATATCTGATACAATTCGACAAGAAAAATATTTAGCGGCATTACAACAGTTAGTCATCCAATAAGGACCCAACAGAATGAGCATGCACACCGTGGCCACATCGAAAAAGCGGTATCGCTTAGGCAAAGCTTTACCAACACCTGATGGATTATGGCCATTAGTGATTACCATGTTTTTTTTAATCATCGGGATGGTCAGTATTTTATTTGGATTTGAACCCTATGCCCATTATCATATTGGGTATATTTCTCAGGCTAGTGATTATAATGCAGTGACAAGTATTTTTTTGTTTCACTTTTCTTGCATTGTGGGTGGTTTATTAGGCCAGTTAACGGATCATCGACGCATGGTGATCATTGGGATATTATTTAGTGCGGTTTGTTTAGCCTTAATGGCCATTCAAAATTTAGCATTAATTGCGTTAGCTGGTTACAGCATTGGGTTTGGGCTTGCTTTACCAAACTTATATACGACATTAAGTTTTCTTTATACACGTGATGATTCACGACGCAATGCTGGATTTATTATCATGTATTTAGGCTATACATTAGCTTTTTTAATCGGAGGCGCATTAGCGTATGCGGTGTTACCTTTATTAAGTTATGAGGCGTGGTTTGCGATTATGTCTGGTGTGACGTTGTTAGGCGCCTTAGCATTTGTCAGTGCAGGAAAAAGCCTAAATAGCCATGAAAGTATTATTCGGAGACCAAGTAGTTTAAGTTTTTTAAATAAAGAAATTTCGCCTTTACTGACCATCGTTATTTGTATTTGCTTGAGTGTACTGATGCGAGCTTTGTTGGTCAATGTGGTCTTATTACATAGCGTGATTATTATCACGGCAATTGCTATATTGCTCGGCTGTCTTACCGTTGCTTTGATACGGTTTAAAAAAATGCCGATGGATCAACGTCAACGCTTTTATGGACTGATTGTATTAACAGCAGCTGGTTTTTTAATGTGGTTTGCTCAACGATTCACTTCTGTAATGCTCAACCAAGTTTACCCTCTTTTTGAAACGTTAGGTCCAATTTCAGTATTTGGCATTAATTTAGACCCTTTCTTTTATATGGTGATCTCAATTTTAACTGTTGCGCTATTGGTTGGGATTTTTTATTGGCAAATTTGGCGTCAAAATCGCTCAATGCATCATGGAACAAAAATTTTTAAAAGCTATGCCATTGCAGCAATTTTTTTGTTGATTGCTATTAGCTTAATTTTATTTGGCAGTTATTTTACCATTGAAGGTCATTTGAATTTATTCCAAGAATATCTATTTAGTTTGATTTTCTTTTTTAATTCAGTAGCCTCTATTTTATTTGTTCCCTTATATTATGCAATTATTGGCAAGTTTGCCCCCCGCCATTATGAACCATGGTTAATGGGTTGCTTTTTATTATGGACCGCCTTAATTGGTATTTTTGCGTTTAATGTTGCCCAACCGATTGCGCACGCGATTTTTGAAAAATTTGCGCATCCACCTGTGATTGCTATGTTACATTTGCGCTATTTTTATTGGATTTTATTTGGTGTTTTTTTCTGTCTGATTCCATTGATTTGGTATAGTATCAAACATTTACGTCGAAGTTACTAAATAAGGCTTGCTCATAGCATAGACTTAAGCTACAATTTATGTTCGAGTTTTAATCAAATCTAAAGAAAGAGGTTTACAAAAATGAGTTTGTTCCAACCAAACCAACGTTATCAAACTCAGACGGCCACGCGTCGTTCTGCTGTCATTGATGCAAGCACACAAAATAGCGTATTACGTAAAACCTATACGCTGCTGTCATTGACTTTAATTTTTGCCGGTTTTACGGCGGCTTTATCAATGGCACATTCAGTCATGATCAATCCAATTCTAACACTTGTTGTCTATATTGGATTATTATTTGGCGTGCATGCGACAAGCAAAACCCCGCTAGGGATTGTTTTAACATTTGCCTTGACTGGCTTTTTAGGCTGGACGTTAGGCCCTATTTTAAATATGTATTTAACGCAATATCAAAATGGGAGTCAATTAATTATGATGGCTTTAGGGGCCACGGGGGCTATTTTTGCTGTTTTAAGTTTAATTGGGTTAAATGCACAACGTGACTTTAGTCAAGTAGGACGTTTTTGTATGGCGGGTGCTGTTGTTGCATTGATCGCCATTGTTGTGAATTTGTTTTTACACTTACCCGCTTTGCAGTTAGCTTTATCTGTGATTATTGCGATTATTTCAGGCGGTTTTATTTTATGGCAAACCAATGCGATTGTTCGTGGCGGTGAGACAAATCATGTGACGGCAACCGTCTTGCTATTTGTGTCTATCTTTAATTTATTTTTAACTTTGTTACAATTGCTTGGTGCTGTTGCTGGTCGCGATTAAAACGTACTAATTAACTTAATTCATTGATTCAAAGGGCGAATGAACGCCCTTTTTGTTGTCTTTTTTAGTGATCTATCGTTACAATAAACAACCATGATTCATTAAATTCATTTTCATTGGCTTATGACTAATACTTTGTTCAAAACCCATCAAGCACAACCGAAACCTGGACGTAAACCTGTGTTTACATTACCCTCATGGTCCGGATTGCCATTTATGCTGGCAGATTTTATCACACAGCAATCAGGAAAACAGCATGTGGTGTTTGTAGAATCAGCAGCACAAGCCCAACAGCTTCAGGCAGATTTATCAACTTTAGTTACAACACCTGTGATGCTATTTCCAGATCTTGAGATCCTACCGTATGATCAGTTTGCCCCACCTGGCAATATTATTTCACAACGATTACGTGTTTTGTCTCAGTGTTTGCAAGCTTCAGAATTAATCGTCATTGCCACTCCGAATGCCTTGAGTAAACGATTGCCACCCGTGACGTTTTTACACCAACAAGCCTTTATTGTCTCCGTTGGACAGACGCTAGATTTAACAAAGCTTGCCGAGCAATTAAATCAAGCCGGCTATCATCGTGTTGAGCAAATTGCTGCACGGGGTGAATTTAGTATCCGAGGCAGTATCTTAGATATTTTTCCAATGGGAGCAAGTGCTGCTTATCGGATTGATTTGTTTGATGATGCCATTGATAGTATTCGCCTGATTGATTTAAAAACGCAACGATCTTCAAAATCTTGCGTAAGTGTTGAAATTTTACCAGCTCAAGAAGTTGTATTTGATGCAAAAACACTTAAGCAATTTCAACAACAGTGGGCATCATCGCCATTTTCCCAGCGATTTGAGGCATTTTATAACACGGTAGTTAAATCCCCAGAGGCAATTGACAATATTGATTTTTTATTGCCGCTTTTTTATCCAACCATGGCAACTTTATTAGATTATTGTGCCTCAGACAATACTGTTTTTCATTTAGCTGGTTGTATTGACCAAACTTTACGATCTTTTTATGATTATGTCTGCCAACGCTATGAGGCAGAAAAATTACGGCATACAGATCAACCCATGTTACAACCGGAACAGGTCTATGTCTCTCCTGATCACTTCTACCAACAATTAAAACAACACGCCGTTATTAGCTGGCAGGATCAGACAGATAAGGCAAAAGGCATCTTGCTTCCAGTGGCTGATGTGCCGTGGATTCGGTTTAATTATCAACGCAAAATACCTCATGGTAATTTGCAAACGTGTATGCAACAAAATCCTCATTGGCGTTGGATTTTTTGTGCAGAAAGCCAAGGCCGCCAAACGCAACTTGAAAAAGCATTAACCCATTTAGCCATACCTATAGTTTATGTTAACGACTGGCAGGAAGCAGTACAAGCGACAAAACAATCACAAAACCAGCTGGTTTTTCTGATCGCACCGTTTGCAAAAGGAATGGTAATCAATGATACCTTAGCCGTGGTTACAGAGGCCGATCTTTTTGCCTATCATACTCCACACACAGGGAAAACATTGCATTCAAGTGATACAACCGATACTGAAGCTTGGTCCCAATATGATACTGCATCAACGGTGATTAAAACAGCTGATGAGTTAACCCCAGGTATGCCGGTTGTGCATATTGAGCATGGTGTTGGTTTTTTTGAGGGCATGACGAAGCTTGATGGTTTAGAGTCAGAGTTTTTATTGCTACGTTATGCCAATCAAGAAAAACTGTACGTGCCAATGGAGTCGTTAAATGCCATTCGTTTATATCATGGAATGGATCAAGACAAAATTACCCCCCATCAACTAGGCAGTTCAAAATGGCAAAAACAAAAAGAACAGGCCGTTGCTAAAATCAAAGATGTGGCCACAGATTTATTAGCTGTTTATGCGCAACGAAAACAAGCTCAAGGATATGCACATATCAACCAGCAACATGATTATGCGGCATTTTGTCAATCGTTTCCTTTCAAAGAAACCCCAGATCAACAACAAGCAATTGAATCTGTTTTATCCGATATGCAACAACCCGAGCCAATGGATCGTTTAGTTTGTGGTGATGTTGGCTTTGGTAAAACTGAAGTGGCCATGCGAGCAGCCTTCATGGCGATTGCTAATCACAAGCAAGTCGCTGTATTAGTGCCCACAACCTTATTAGCTCAGCAGCATCATGCCTCATTTACAGATCGATTTGCAGACTTTCCTGTGACGATTGAGGCTTTAACACGTTTTAAAAGCCCTAAAGCCCAACAGAACTTGATTGATCAAGCCGCATCAGGACAACTAGACATCATCATTGGCACACATAAATTATTAAATACGTCATTAAATTTTAAAGATTTAGGTTTATTAATCATTGATGAGGAGCATCGTTTTGGCGTGCAGCATAAAGAAAAACTCAAAGCCTTACGTGCGAATGTTGATATTCTAACCATGACGGCAACCCCGATTCCTCGAACGTTAAGCATGGCTTTTTCATCATTACGTGACTTATCAATTATTGCGACTCCACCGGCTAAACGCTTATCAGTCAAAACGTTTGTGCAACCTTATGATGCGGCCACAATTCAACAAGCCATTGCCCGAGAACGACTCCGCGGCGGGCAAGTTTTTTATCTGTTTAATGACGTTGATAAAATGGTTCAAAAGCAAGAAAAGCTACAAAAATTATGCCCCGATGTTCAAATTGGGATTGCTCATGGACAAATGCGACAGCGTGAATTAGAGTCTGTGATGTATGATTTTCAACATAATCGTTATCAAGTATTGTTATGCACCACGATTATTGAAACAGGTCTAGATATTGCGAATGCCAATACCTTAATCATCGAAAATGCTGATCATTTTGGATTGGCTCAACTCCATCAATTACGGGGTCGAGTGGGTCGATCACATCACCAAGCCTATGCCTATTTATTGACACCAGAGGCGTTAACAACAACGGCAGAAAAACGTTTAACGGCTTTAGCTGAAACACAATCCATTGGTGGTGGTTATCAAATTGCAACCCATGATTTAGAAATCCGAGGCGCTGGTGAACTATTGGGTAAGGAACAAAGCGGTCATATCAAAGGCATTGGCTTTAACCTTTATATGGAGCTATTAGATAAAACGGTAGAACAATTGCAAACCAATAATCAGGTTGATTGGCAGACCTTGGTTTCGCCACATCATGATGAAGTTTCAATTGAACTCGGGATTCCTTGTTTGTTGCCATCTAGCTATATTAGTGATCCAACGCGACGTTTGAGCCTTTATCAACAAATTGCTCAAGCTCAGGATGATCAAGCGATTGAACAATGTCGAATTGATCTGATTGACCGGTTTGGTCCACTGCCTGAAGCGGCTGAACACTTTATCGCTGTGCACCGTTTAAGATTGCAAGCTAAAACCATTGGTATTAAAAAAATTGTGATGCATCACAAGGGAGGCCGTATTGAATTAGCCAATCCTTTGCCGATTGATCCGATGATCTTGATTCAAAAGGTTCAATCGCAACCGCAAGATTTTCAATTATCAGCAGAGCAAAAATTATTGATTGTCCGACAATTCAATGAGGCTTGTCAGCGGTTAGCATTTATTCAAACATTCGTGTGTGATCTATACCAGCAAGCCAAAAAAATACCATCATCTCGTTGAAAATGTCGTTTTTAAAGCTGCGACAACTTGATCCATATGGCGTGATCGGGCGCCTTTGATCACAATGGTCATCGGTTGATTGGCATGCGCATGAATTGATTGCATCAAACGGTCAATTAATTGGTTTTGATCATCAAAACAACCGACTTGTTGGGGGGCTGCCGGCTCAGCCATAGCCTGGATTAAGTTAGATTGACCATACAAAAAAGCTTGATCACAACTTGATTTCATCAGCTGGCCAACATGATGATGGTAATGGATTGCTTGTTGCCCTAATTCCCCCATATCCGACATGACAAAGATACGATGGGTGTTTTGGTGCTGTAAAAATGCTAATGCAGCTTGGACGGATAAAACACTGGCATTATAACTATCATCAATAAGTGTGATATGCGCATTAAGCTTGATGGGAACAAAGCGGCCTTGATAAGGCTGCATTTGGGCAAACGTCTGGGCAGCTGTTGTTAAAATGCGCTCACCGACCATCGCATAAGCCATGGCAAATGCTAATAGACTGTTCATGGCTTGATGCTGTCCTTGTAAAGGTAACGTATACGTTATCTGGCGCTGATCTGGCAAAGTGATTTGCCAATCATTGGAATTTATGTTGTTATTGACACATGATTGGAAAAAATCTGCTTGTTTTTGAGTTTGGCTAACATGATATTGATGACATGACAAATCAGTAGCAAATGCGCGAATATAAGGATCATCATCATTAATAATCGCCACACCTTGTGGACCTAAAGCTTTTAGCAAAGCAGATTTTTCTTGCATCACACCTTGTAAAGTTTTGAGTTTTTCTAGATGCGCCGCACCAATATTGGTGATTAATGCAACATCCGGTTGGATCAAATCTGCTAGTTGGGCAATTTCACCAGGACTGTTTGTTCCAGCTTCGATAACTAAATAATCACAATCTTTTGGGGCACATAAAAGTGTGATCGGCACTCCAAGTAAATTATTATAATTTCCAGGTGAGCAAAACACGTGGCCAAATTCCCCTAACAGGTCAACTACCATGGTTTTAACCGTTGTTTTACCACAACTGCCTGTTAAAGCAGCAATGGGCATGGTAAATTGCTCCCGTCGTTTTTGTGCTAATTGTTGCAGTCCTTGTGTGGTATCATCACAGACAATTTGGCTAACCGGCCAATCTGGATTATAGCGATTGACCAATATGGCGGCTGCACCATGAGCAATTGCTTGGTCAACAAATTCATGGCCATCACGTTGTCCAACAATGGCAACAAATAAGCTATTGATTTGAACATCTTTAGAATGAATGGCCACATGCTCAATTGGGATATCAGACCCATAATAAGTCATTGAATCAATTTGATTGACTAATTGTTTTAAAGATTTAATCACGTTGGTACCCTTGATCTATTAAAATTTGATGCTCACTGAAAAAATGCTTGACCCCTTGACGGTCAATATATTGTTCATGTCCTTTGCCCGCTAAGACAATGACATCATCCGGTTGTGCTTGTTCAATGGCTTGTTCAATGGCTAGATATCGATCTGGCTGGATATAATATGGTTTATCAGCTTCGGATAAAACGGCTTTCATGTCTTGAATAATCTGATCAAAAGGTTCAAAACGGTTATTATCTTCTGTAATGATAAAGGTATCAGCATGGGTTAAAGCTACCTGAGCCATTGAAGGACGTTTGCCTGGATCGCGATCACCGCCACATCCAAATATACACCAGATCCACGCGCTTGGACCGACTTGGTTGCGAACCACTTGTAATAGTAATTCTAAAGCCTCAGTGGTATGGGCAAAATCAATAATTACCAATGGCTTGCCTGGTGCTCGGTAACGATTAACACGACCGACAGGAGGTTGTAAGGTTTCAAGCTGATCAATGATGGTCTGCTTTGAACAATCATGTGTTTGGCCGATCAATGCCGCTAGTCCAGCAGCAATATTACTGATATTAAAATCGCCCCATACAGGAATTAAACAGTTCGAATGCCAGCAAATGCCATTGACCCAAATAGCCACGACGATCCCTTCGGTATGATGTGTTTGAATGGATAAATAAATAGAGGCGCTCGGGTCTGTTAAACTATAGGTTATGATGGTTTGTTGCTGCTGTTGTAATTGCGCAATTAAACGTTGACCATAACTGCTATCTTGATTAATGATTGCTTGTTGCGTGTAGGCGGTGGTCATTAATTTAGCTTTGGTTTGAAAGTAGGCCTCCAGCGTTTGATGATAGTCTAAATGATCGGCATCTAAATTGGTGAAAATACTGGTATGAAAGACAATATGACGAATTCGGTCTTGTGCAATCGCATGGGATGAGACTTCAGCACAAACAACTGTGACCTGATGTTGTTTAAAATAAGCCAGTTGTGTTTGCAATGCAACGGCATCTAATGTGGTATGACTAGCAGGTTGAAGCTCAGGGAAAATGCCATTGCCAGCTGTGCCTAGCACCCCAACAGTCTGGCCACACCCTGAGAGTAATTGCGCTAAAAAACTCACAACAGACGTTTTCCCATTCGTTCCTGTGACACCAACCACGGTCATTTTCTGCCCTGGATAATCATAAAACCATGCGGCAAAGTCGGCTAAATATTGCGTTAAATCTGGAACAACTAAATAACTCACCGTATGATTGTCATGTAATATAGGCTCATGACGTTGGGCAATCACCATAATCGCTCCCTGAGCAATTGCCTGTTGCACATAGCGATGCCCATCAAATTTTTGCCCCTGTCGGGCAATAAAGATATCACCTTGGCAGCATGTTTGCGCATTTTGGGTGATTTTGCCCGTAAGCTGACAATTATCAATGATCTGTTGTTTTATGGATACTGGTTGGAACCACTGATAAATTTGTTGGCAAGTTTTATGATTCATGTTTGAATTCAGTGTCTACAGGTTGGGTTAAACGATGATAAGACTTCGGTAAAATAAAGAAATCACTGACCCCATCTACTTGGTCATCTGAGGCAATATCGTCATATTCATGATATTGAATCAATGGGTTACCATCCATCTCATTGGCCTTTTTTGAAAAATCATTAGCAGCAAAGATCGCCCCATAAAGCGATAAATTTCCAAAAAAATGGAATCTTCCAGTAACATAAACATAACCATGGATTGAAATATTCCCCGCCCCTTTTTCAAAATCACCATTAATGATCAGAAAAACTGGGTCCGAGGCTTTGCCAATTTGGTGATTGCCTGCAATATTCACATCATTCGGAATATAAACAATCCCACTGGCTTGATCAAGTTGATCTTGTGTTATCATTTCAGCGGCACTGACCGTCTGGTCAAAATCGGCATCAAAAATTTGTTGAAACAACGCTTTAGGACTTAACCCGTCCCATTGATTGATCGATTGAATATTTTCAGGGTATTCATAATGCGCAATAATATCGGGATTGCCGCGTGTATTAACACGCGCTCGACTGGCTTTCGTAATGGCATAATTACCAGTGCTATTAACGATAGAAGCACTGCCTTGTAATACTAAATTATCTTTAACGCCGACAGGAGATTTGACATTCAGTTTGATCTGGTTATCTGGCAGGCGTTTATAAAGCAATAATGATTCTCCAAGAGCATGCGGTTGTTGTAAATCACATTGTTCAGGTGCCACATTTGATGGACAACTAATGGCAATTAGGCGAATCAAGCCAGATTCATCTAATTCAGGAAAATCATGATTTTCTGCAGCTTGATAAATAATTTTAAAATGTAATTGATGAAAATCAGTGTTGGTTGATGTAATTGTATAATTCGACTTATTCTGATTAATAACTTGATTCGTAATGTTTTCTAAATGAATTAAATCGCCTTGATCGTTTTGTTTTTTTAAATACTCGATGCCATAAGCTAACGCGCTTTTGACGGAGTTTTGAGCTTGTTGTGCTTGCCAGGTATTGTTGGCTTGACCGATTTGACGATGCACATAACTAAATAAAATTAAGACAAAAAACGTCGTTGTGGTTAAGGCAAAAACCGCAAAATAAATCAAAGCGCTGCCACGTTGGGACTTTAATTTTGTTAAATAAAAAGGAATCAAAAAACACTCCTATAACATGATTTAAATAATGTGGACGTCTAATACATACTCACAAAAAAATTGTTAAAAAACAATCAACACCTTCAAACATATTGTGTCTATTGTTCATCGGATTGGAATAATTTTGACTTTTCTTCCCAATTGTAACGATAAACTAATGACTCAAGATCAAGCGATTGATCCTCCCCCCAGGTGACTGAAATATCAATGGCTTTTAATTGTTCTGATTGAGGTTTGATTTCCCAGGTTAATTGATAATCGGTCCCATTCAGTGTAGCCGTGGCTGTTTCTTCTATATCCGGGGTATAAGCCCCTTTTTGCACTTCATGGCGTAAGGTCATTAATTGATTATACATGACTTGTTGGGCGGTTTTTGTTTCATTAATTTCACGGGAACGACGTAATGCCGTTGTTGCTGACTCAACGACAAGTCCTGAAATCAAAACAAAGATCAAAACACTGATCAACACAGACACCAGACCAAATCCTTGGACTCGGTGATGACTGAATAATTTAGGCTTGATTGGTTGCATAAATCACCTTAGTTTTTTAATAGCGTTTTAAACTGCTTGGGGCCGGATAGACAAACATTTCTCCACCAACTCCTTCAATATCATCAATATCGATATTGTCATACCGCTTATATGAGATATTCACATTCCCTTCAATTGGGCTTGAGGTGTTTGTTTGCATATCAGCGGCTGAAAAAATCCCACCATGAACTTCAACATTCCCGCGCAAATCAAAGTTGCCGGTCGAGAAAACATAGCCCCAAAAAATGGGGGTCCCTGAGGCAGTCTGCTCTTGCTCATAAGACCCATCAATTAACAACAAAACCGGATGATCTGATGAGCCAACAACGGTATTGCCTGTAATTGACATAGAATTTGGTGAGTAAAAAACTTGTTCATCATCGCTAGCTGCAGATTCTAATTCGCGTTGATCCGTGACCACTTTTGCCCCATCAACCAAAGCATCATAAGAAACATTAAAAATATTATAAAAAAATGATCGCGCATCCAGTGAGTCCCAATCAGAAATAGACTGGATATTTTCTGGATAGGGATTGCCGGCTGTGACACTAGGGTTGCCTCGCGTATTAACACGGGCAAAAGATGTTTTGGCAATGGCATAATCCCCATAGTGATTGCTCACACTTGGATTCCCTTCCAGTGAAATATCCCCGCGTGAAGCTAAAGGAACATCAATTGAGGGGGTCAGCTCAGCGGCTTCAAAGTATTTAATCAGTTTAACAGAAATCGTACTTGCATACCTTGCTTCAGGTTGGCAGTCATCGACTGAAATGGTTATAGGACAACCGGTGATTTTGGCTTGAAAAGCCCCTTTTTGGTCCATTTCAGGAAATGTTTGATCCGGTAATGGTGAAAAAGTGACAATATAAGTGCCCCCATTTTGAGAAAAAGCCTCATGATCCCAGTCATCAGAAGTCACCGTTACCTGCGTTTCACCAGATTCAAATGCATTAGTCAAGCTTTCCATATTTGGATAATCATCTTGATCATCAGTTTCATTGACATAAGCTAATGCAAACGCTAATCCACTTTTCACACTTAATGTGGATTGGCTAGTTTGCCATTGATCTCTGGCTTGGGTGACTTGTCGATGGACATAACTGAACAACACAATGACAAAAAGCACAACAACGGTTAAAATGAATACGGCAAAATAAATTAATGCACTGCCCTTTTCTTGTAATTTGTTTTTAATTTTTTGTTTTAAATTATGTTGTTGCATTGTTTGATACCTTCGTATTTTCAATTGGGACAACAAGTTGGGTTTCAAATTGCGCTGATTCATCCCCTGGGATTTGGGTAGCTAAATTAATGGTCAGTAACTGTCTGGTAAATGTCACATCATTGGATTCGACCGTGTGTTCATCTAATACGGGATCAAATGTTTTGACTTCTACATTATGGACATTGTTCATTTTGTGCCAATTGTCAATGTCTTGACAGTTGAATGTTGAGTCGCTCTCAGGACGTTGGTACATAATGCCATTTTTTAACACAAAGCCAAATCGTTCATCAGAGGGCTCATGCCCCACATCAGGCAGTTGACCATCCTCATTCACATCATAGGCAAACAATAAACAGTTATCCTCAACAGTTAAGGCCTCATGGAAAGGGTTATCAAAATTAGAATGGTCGATTTCTTCTTCAGCATTGCCAGCATACCCATTGGAAATCAGTTTTTGCTGTAAGGTAAATGCAATATTTTGTCCAGTGCGTTGTGCATCGAGATAACGCGTCAAGGCGGTTTGATGACGTGTCATATGCATTAAAAATGCTACCATCCCAATGACTAAGAACGCAGATAACACTAAGGTGACTAAAATTTCAACCAAGGTTACCCCAGCTTGATGACGTGTTAATCGTCGCAATTTGGATATTTGCCAAGATTGTTTGAACAAATGAAAATACTCCCTACTTCATTAATATTAATACCTGCTGTTATATCATGTGCCTGAAGCTTAATTTCAATCGGATCTTTGATACCGGCACTTCCTGCAACAAATTCTGCTTGTCCAGTGACTGTATTAAATTCCATGCCATTTTGTACGATAATGACGCGCTGTGAAAAATTTGGCTCAACAATAGACCGGTGATCGCCTTGAAATTCACATTTTGTTTCAGAGCTTGGTAAGCAACCACAGTTATCATCAGGTCTTTTTAAAGCAACACAGGCCGCTTGTTCGTCACTTTCAAATAAAACATTGACAGATTCATTTTGATAACGGGCTAAATCATACGCTCGGTCAATCATCATTTCTGTATGGTGTAAATAAGTTGATATTCTATTTTGATCAAATAACCGCATAAAGGCCGGGCCGCCGAGCACTAATAAAATGGTTAATAAAGCTAATACAACCAGTAGCTCAACAAATGTGAATCCGTTTTTTTTGATTAAACCATCATGATTCCAGCGCTGTAATTGCATTAACGTAAGCAACCTATTTTGATCATATAAATAACAATGATGCAATTAATTTAACATTTTTTTCAATTAAAAACCAGATGAAATTTTGAATCAACCGATACCGATTGTTAACTTCGTTTTTTTAATCAAACAATGCTATACTGTTTCTTATTTAATAATGCGTTTTAGATGCGGATATGCCTGAATTACCTGAAGTTGAAACCATTCGCCGTGGGATTGATCCTTATGTTGTGGGACGTAACCTCAACACGATTACCTCCTTAAGTGCTGGTTTACGTTATCCGTTTGATATCAAGGCACTTAAAAAACTACAGGGCCAATCGGTGATCGCAACGACTCGGCGAAGTAAGCATTTACTTTTACACTTTAATAATCATGTGATGGTCTTGCATTTTGGTATGTCAGGGCTATTGCGTCTGGTGACTTCAAAACAAGCCTGCCAGCCCATGAAACATGATCATTTAATATTTGCGTTTGACCAAGGTATTTACTTATTTTTAAATGATGTTCGCCGCTTTGGTTATTGTCAAATTATCGATCAGATACAACAGGCAGCTTGTTTGAAGCACATTGGCCCTGAACCGTTAACACAGGCATTTAATCCAACTTATTTTTACCTTAAACTAAGCCAATCTAAACGAATGGTCAAAACCATTTTATTAGATGGTCATATTGTTGCTGGTATTGGCAATATTTATGCCAATGAGGCCTTGTTTCTATCTAAAATTCATCCGCATCACCGTGGCCAGGATATAACAATGCCACAGGTTGAACAATTAGTTACCAATATTCAAATGGTCCTACAACAAGCCATTGACATCGGTGGAACTACATTAAAAGATTTTGCCAATCCAACAGGAAAACCAGGATATTTTTCACAACAGTTATTTGTTTATGGACGTGATAACCAACCATGTTATCATTGTCAAACATTGATTCAAAAAATCAAAACGGGCCAACGAACTAGTTATATTTGTCCAACATGTCAACCATCTATCTTGACTGAATAAATCACAACAAAGGAGCTTAATATGTCGATCCGATCAACTTTACAACGTTCTATTATTGGAACAACTTTTGTGCTAGGGCTAAACCCTTTTGCAATAGCCAGCTCGAATGTGGCCGACTCTCAAACAACATTAAAGTTTGACCAAACTATGCGCTTTACTATTCAACCTAAAAAAATCAAGGTTGATGTTCAGGCACAATCAAATCAAGTAACTGATCAACCATTATTAGCCATGGCAAAAAAACAGTTAACAGACCTAGCCCCTAAGACAAAATGGCAAGTTATCTCTGATGCAAGTCAATCGGTTGTCCTAACAGGTGTTGTGCCTTATCATCAAGCCAAGCAACTAGAGCAAAACTTAAAAGCAAATGATGATGTCTTTGTTGACTATACGGTCACGTTAAAGTCTGAATCACTAAAACAAACAACCATTGATCAGGCGAAATCCAATGCAAAAAAAACGTTAACAGATCATATTTATAAAACACTCGCCGGTTATAACCATCAGTTGAATGCACAATATCACATTCAATCGATTAATTTTGATTTCCAGCAAATCTCTAGTCAGTCTTCCAATACAATCGGTCAACCATGGCAATTACAAGCCTCCGTTGTAGCTAAACAAACTATTGCGCATCAATCAGCATCGGTTTTACCGCCAGCTTATTTGCAAGTAGATGGATTCCAGCAGTGTTTAAAGTCGCAATCAAAAGGTTCATGGCACGCATGGTGTTTGCCGCAAAACCAACCATCGGCCTGCCATGATCAAGCTTGGGAACAGTTACAGTCAATGGACATCCCTGCGTGTTAAAACCAATAAAAGTAGGCAATCCCTGTTGCTGCGAATCCCATTAAAAGATTCATTGGCAATCCAGCAATGATAAATTCTTTATAGCCATAACCAGCTAATGATTTAATATAAGTGTTTGTTTGATAACCAACTGGGGTGGCAAAGCTCGCGCTTGCGCCAAAAATGACTGCTGCGACAAACGGTGTTGGATCAATCCCAATTTGTCTGGCTAAGTCCACGGCAAATAGACTGATGAAAATGGCTACCGCATTGTTGGTTAAAAACTCAGTCAATAATGAGCTAATCGCAAAAATGATTGCAAATAACACAACCGGATGTGCTTGGATAAAAGGGGTTGCTATCCCCATGGCAAACAATTTAATCAACCCTAATGTATTAAACCCATATGATACAGCAATCATCCCAAAAATTAATGCAATTAAGTCCCAATGAATGCATTGAATCGCTGATTTAAGCGATACACAGCGCAGTAACAAAACGGCGAACATACCACATACCGCTAAATACATAATTGAGGCGACTTGTAATGCGGCAAGTCCCACCACTAAAATCAAAATCACTCCCGTTATTAAAGCTTTTTGCCAATGGAAATAATAAAAAGGTGCTGCTTGTAATAATTGATTATTTGCTCGATGTTCTTGGGGTAGAAAATATTTACCAATGGTTCCCAAATACAGGCAACCAATTAAAGCCATTATTAAAGCAGGAATGGTTAAGCTGAATAAATGAAAACCCGCCCAACCGGCTTGGACTGCTACATCATTAGCAATAATATTGGTTGACGAGCCAATCAAAGTTGTCACCCCGCCTAAAATTGCCACATAAGATAATGGTAATAAAAAATATGCCCCATGATAGCCTTCTTCTCTAGCTAAACTAACCATCACAGGTGCCATGATAAAAACAATGGGTGTGTTGTTTAAAAAAGCTGATAACACGAAAACAACCCCAAATGCTAACCCAATGCCTAATCTTTTGTGCCGATGTGCCACACGAATCACTAACAATTTGATTTGACTGATAACACCTGTTTCAAGCAATGCTTGCGTAATGACAAATAATGCAACAATTGTAATTGGGCCAGCATTTGTTAAAACATGCAAGGTTCCAAGTGTTGTTAAAACACCACTTGACCATAATAAAATAAAAACAAATCCAACTAAGCTAAAAATGATTCCAGCGGTTTGACACATAAAAGCAACTAGCATGACAAGAAAACTTAAGCAAGTTATCACCAGGTAAAAGGTAAACATGTTAATGGTTATCACAATATTGTCATGCAAGTTTATCTTCATTGTCGCACAAGATAAGCACGTTGAAAAGGTTGCAATGTGAATTCATCCTTGATTAATCATTAAATAAACGAAACTGATAGGATGCTTGATCTTTTGGTGTGATTAAATTAGATAGATTCATTCCGATTAAGCGCACATCGGTCGGATTCAATGCATTAAGCAATTGACAAGCATAGTGGTATAAATGAGCCGCTTGATTCGTTGGCTGGTCTAATGTGACTTGATGTGTATGGGTCTCAAAATTAGGGTAACGAATTTTTAAGGTAATGGTTTTGCCTTGAATATCAGCTTTATGTGCCCGCATTGCAATGTGATCGGCCATTTGTTGCAGTTCTTGTTGTAAAGTTTGAACGGATTGACAGTTTGTAGCAAAAGTGGTTTCTTTACCAATTGATTTACGGGTGCGTTCTGTTTTCACTGGACGTGTATCAATGCCATGGGCAATTTGATCATAACGATAACCCGCTTTGTGGCCAAATACTTGCATTAAGGCCGTTTGTCCGTAATGTTTTAAATCAGCACCGGTATGAATTCCCATTTTTTTCATTTTTGCTTCGGTGGCTTGACCCACCCCTTGTAGCTTATGAACAGGTAGTTGATCAATAAAAGCTTGAGCTTTTTCTGGTGGAATAACAGATAACCCATTTGGTTTATCTAGATCTGAGGCAATTTTGGCTAAAAATTTATTATAAGACACGCCTGCTGAGGCTGTTAACTGAGTG
>CAZAJS010000013.1:0-23383 GCA_964485635.1 uncultured Francisellaceae bacterium | reverse complement strand
TTTCATGGTCTGACCAAAATGTTGGCTAAATGCTTTTTTTAAATCATCAAAAGCCGCTTTTTGAACAGTACAAAGTAATCCATAATCCTCCCCGCCTTCTAACATTGTTGATAAAGACTGCCCAAGACATCGATAATCCGATAGCCAATCTAAATTGATCACCGCCCCTTTATTTGACATTTGACACAAGCTTTGCAAGTCGATATAAAGGCCATCTGAAATATCCATCATACTTGTAACGGCCGTTTGACGGGCGAGCCATTGGCCTTCTTTGATCTTGGCCTGGGGTCGTAAAAAGCTTTTAATATATTGATCATGGACCTTTGTATGATGTTCTAATGCTTTCAAACCAACATCTGCCCAGCCTAAATTACCGATCACTGTAATCCAATCACCACTGTCAGCAGTGTTTCTCAATTTAAAAGCTTTGTTTGAACCAATAGCGGTGATGCTAATGCAAAAAGACTGTTCAGAAGCAACTGTGTCTCCACCAATCAGCTTAACGCCGGCTAATTGACAACTGTCCAATAAAGCATCCAAAAAATTCTGTGCATAGGTCTCATGCTTCTTAGCAGCCGCAATACCACATAAAATATATAAAGGTTTAGCCCCCATGGCTGCTAAATCGCTTAGGTTGACATGGAGTGCTTTATGGGCAAGGTCTTGAGCACTAAAATAACGTGTCCGAAAATGACGATTTTCAATCAATAAGTCTTTAGTAATGACATATTGATCAGGGTCTACTGATGGTAAAATAGCCGCATCATCCCCAATAAAACCATGTGAACGCTTTGTTAATTGTTTAATGATGTTACGCTCATTGGTCATAGTAAGCTCTCATGGTTTCAAAATCGGCTTGATATAATTGATCAATCAATCGACTTTTAAAGGAACCTGGGTTTTGATTGTCCATCGCGCTTAGTTGGCCACAAAAGTTAAAATAATGTGTTCCGATAATACTAGCCTTATAAGGATCCTCTATAACAGAGTGAAAAGCGGCAATCATGGCGCCTAAACTACACCCCATTCCAGTAACAAACTGCATTAGTGACGTCCCATAAGCCACATGTGCTGAGCGTACTGAATCCGTGATAAAATCAACCGGGCCACTAATCACCACCGTTGTTTGATAGGCCGCTGTTAAATAGCCGGCAGCCGTTTTAGCATCATTAACACCACAGGTGGCCTCAACTCCTTTTGTGATATAAGACGATTGAAACAATGCCAAAATTTCACTGGCATTACCTTTGATAATGGTTGCCATTGGCGCAATATTTTTAGAAGTTTGCCGTCTAATGGCTGTTGCTCCAGCACCAACAGGATCAAAAATAATCGGTTTATGATGGTGTTGAGCCAAATCTACTGCCTTTTGGCTTAAATTTATAAAAGCAGTATCTAGTGTCCCGATATTAATATAAACAGCTGAGCTAGCCATGATCAGCTCTTCTAACTCTTGTGGACATTGACTCATGATGGGCTTAGCCCCGACAGCTAGCAAACAATTGGCCACCAAATCCATTGTAACTAAATTTGTCAGATTTAAAATCAAAGGACGCTCTTTTCGTAGCGCACCAACAGCTTGTTCAATAGCATTGATCATCACAGCCGGACTCCTCGGTGCTTGATTAAATCATTGATAAAAAACCACGCATTAACATCATGAAAAGCACGAATCGCCGCAATACCACTGACCCCAGTCTGTAGAACAGCAAGGGCATTATTTTGATGAATTCCACCAATGGCAATGACACGATGCAATGAATTTAAGACGGCCTGTTTAAGCCCATCAAGCCCCCAAATAGTCTTAACATCGGGCTTGCTTTGAGTCGGAAAAATAGCGCCAACACCGATATAATCCAATTCAAGCATATTCGCCTTTTGAAGTTGGTCCATTGTATCAACACTTAAACCAATAATCTTGTCAGCCCCCAAGCGATCTTTAGCTTGGATCGGATCACCATCTGATTGCCCTAAATGAACACCAGCAGCATCCAGTTTCAGACATAAATCAACATTGTCATTAATAATCAAAGGTGTATTGGTTAAATCTAGCGTGGCTTTTAATGCTTGGCCAAACTGATATAATGCCTGATCAGACAAGTTTTTTTCTCTTAGCTGTACCGCACTAATGCCTGATTGAACGCAAACATCAATCCATTTTAAATACGCATCAAGCGGCTGATCACCTTTATGGGTAACTAAGATCAAATCAGCCCCATTCCCTTGCCTTTCCATGCGAACTTGACTCCTATCAAATGTTGATTCAACAATGCCCAATTCACGCTGGCATCTTTTAAAAATCTGATGTTTACGGCCAATGAGCATCATGCCTTCACGATGATCGCAAAATCACGCAACGAGTCCTTATTTGTCAATGCAATCACAATTTAAGCTGTAAATGAAATAATATTTTGCTTTTTGATTTTTAAAGTGACAATGCTATGGTGCATTTTGAAATTTAATATCAATGACTGATCAAGAAGACTGAACGTGCTGACCATCAAAATTTGATTCATGCTTAATCGACTTTTTGTTATAAGCGTATGTCAGATTGCACACACATTGCCACTTTGATGCGGATAAGAAACGGGTTGTTAAACTTAAGTTCGATAATAGACGGGCAAGCGTATCAATAAGATTTTGTTGCCCTATTGAAAAACAATTTAGGCGGCATCTAAAGCCTTTTCAAAAGCGGGTAAGGCATCAAATAAATCGGCAACTAATCCATAATCACAAACTTTAAAAATCGGGGCGTCTGGATCTTGATTAATTGCAACAATATATTGACTGTCCTTCATGCCGGCTAAATGTTGAATGGCACCGGATAAACCAATGGCAATATATAATTTAGGCGAGACAATTTTGCCTGTCTGGCCAACCTGATAATCATTGGTAACATAACCGGCATCAACAGCGGCTCGAGAAGCCCCGACCGCTGCATTAAGTTTTTTAGCAATACTGGCTAATTGTTCAAACATCGCTTTTGAACCAACGCCTCTACCACCGGAGATCACAATATCTGCCGTGGCTAATTCAGGCAAATCACTTTTAGACACATCAACACGGTCACAAGTGATTCGTTTGTCTGATTGAACTGTCAAATCATTCGCCTCAACGACAGGCGTATTGCTTTGATTCGTGGCGACTGGATCAAAGTGAGTGGCTCGGATTGTGAGTAACTTTTTATCCGCTGTATTCGTCACGGTATGATAAGCATTTCCGGCATAAATCGGTGTAACAAATGTCTGGTGATCAATCATTTGGCTGACATCTGAGACAGCAGGACAGTCACAATAAGCGGCCAAACGTGGCATGATATTACGCCCATAACTACTGTGTGGAGCCACAATAGCATCATAGTCATCTTTAATCCATTCAAACAATCCGAATGCGATTGGTTCAGCCAAACCATGCTCTAATGCTGGATCAATTTTGGTGTACACTGTTTGTACGCCTGCCAGCTTCGCTAAGGTTTCGGACACATGATCCACTTGATGACTGGCAAATAACCCATCAACTTGGTCGGTTAGTTGATTTGCAGCCGTAATGGCACTGCAACTAGCACTCGTCAGGGCTTGACCATCTGATTCTAATAAAACAAGGACTCGCATATTAAATCACCCCCTGTTGTTTTAATTTTTCCACTAGCGCTTCGGCCGAATCAACCATTTCACCTTTGCCACGTTGGGCTGGCTCTGTGACTTTGACAGTTTGTAATTGCGGGGTAAAATCAACGCCCAAGCTTTGTGCATCGACAAGCTCTAATGGTTTTTTCTTAGCCTTCATGATCGCTGGCATATTGGCATAACGTGGTGTTTGTAACCGTAAATCGACACTAAATACCGCCGGTAATTTGACGGTTAAATGTTGCAAGCCTTGATCAATTTCACGCACGACTTTCACGTGTTGATCATCCAAAGTGAATTCAGAAATCGGACCGACTTGTGGCCAGTCTAACAATCCTGCTAACATCCCTAAGACTTGTCCGGCATCATTATCAATCGCCTGTTTGCCTAAAAAAACCAGCCCAGGTTGCTCTTGTTCAACCACTTTTTGCAATGCTTTAGCAACCGCTAATGGTTCGGTAATGGCATCAGTCTGAATCAATTGCGCACGATCAGCGCCCATCGCTAAACCATGACGCAAGGTATCTTGTGCTTTGTCAGGACCAATGGCGACTAAAACAATTTCATCGACGTCACCGGCCTCTTTTAATTGAACAGCTTGTTCAACAGCCACCTCATCAAAATCATTCATTGCCATTTTGACATTATCTGTCACAACACCGGTTTGGTCTGATTTAACATTGACTTTAACCGATGAAGCAATAACCTGTTTAACTGCAACTAATACTTTCATTTGTCTTTTAACCTCCGATTATCTGGATCATACGGGGACTCAGCAACTACTTCAGCCGAGTAACGTTTGTCTAATAAAGTAACTTCAAGCTTCGTACCAGGCGTTGTTGCATCGATTGGCAAATAACCTAATGCCATGGATACATCTAAGTAATGTCCATAAGCCCCTGATGTTGTCCGGCCAATCACAGTATCACCCTCCGGCCAATAAATAGGTTCACTACCAAATGGATCTCGATCATCTGTATGGATTTTTAATGTGACAATTTGTTGCTCTAGACCTTCAGAATGTTGGTCAACAAGGGCTTGTTTGCCAATAAAATCTTTATTCCAATCAACAAATCGTCCAAATCCGGCTTCTAAAAGAGTATATTCATTGGTTAAGTCACTGCCCCAGAAACGATAAGACTTTTCAAGCCGTAATGACTCTAAGGCCCGTGTACCAAATAAACGTAAGCCATGAGCTTGCCCGACGTTCATCAAAGCATCAAACAGCCGGTTTTGATAGACCAATGGATGATGCAGCTCCCAACCAAGTTCTCCGACAAAATTCACACGCATAGCATAAACAGGCACCCCATGGACTAAAATCCACTGAGCTCGTAACCACGGGAAGGCTTGATTCGATAAATCCGCCTCGGTCAATTGACTTAAAACATGACGTGCTTCAGGACCGGCAAGCATAAAGACGCCATAATGATCTGACACATTTTCAATTGATACGTGGTCAAATTGATCAGATTGATAATGACGGAATAATAAATCTTCATCATGCGGCCCTGCCCCAGATCCACTGATCAAATAAAAATGATTCGGCTGATATTCTGTAATCGTAAATTCACTATCGACTTTCCCAGATGGTGTTAAGGCATGGGCGAGTGTAATTCGATGATTCTTTTGTGGCAGTCGGTTGGCAACCAAATAATTTAAATAATCACGCGCCCCTGGACCAGTGACCTTGAACTTTGAAAAAGGTGTTAAATCCATCAGACCGACTTGTTGCCGTACCGCTAAACATTCTTGTTTAACAGGCTCAAAAAAGTTCGTCCGCTTAAAGCTATAAACATCTTCAGGCGTTTGATCATCCAGCGCAAACCAATTTGCCCGTTCCCAGCCTTGTTGTTGCCCAAAAACCGCCCGATGCGCTTTTAATCGGTCATAACACGGCGCCATTTTTAAAGGTCGACCGGCTGGTCTTTCTTCAAACGGATAATGCGTTTCAAATACATGCTCATAAGCTTCTGTATTTTTTACCATGGCATAATGCTTATTGGCATAATTACCAAATCGGGCCGGATCAACCCCAGACATGTCAATACTTGGTTCACCATTGACGAGCCAATCAACTAAAAACTTACCAGCTCCACCGGCGGCAGTAATTCCAAAACTATGACCTTCATTTAACCATAGGTTATGATATCCTCGTGCTGGGCCAACAAGTGGTGCTCCATCGGGTGTATAGGCAATCGGCCCATTGACACAATCTTTAATGCCTGCTTGACCAAAAATCGGAACACGGTCAATGGCCGCTTCGATATAAGATTCTAATCGATCATAATCTGGCTCAAGCAACTGTTGAACAAATCCTTCTGGAACGCCATTAGCTGCCCAAATCGGCGCGTTTTTCTCATAAGGACCTAAAATAAGCCCTTGTCGCTCTTCACGCATGTAATAAGAAGCATCGGCATCTCGTAACACGGGTAATTCTGGTTTACCTTGCTGTTTGCGTTGGACTAATTCATCCACTTCATCAGTCACAATATATTGGTGCTCGACTGAATAAACTGGAATCTCAAATCCAATTTTTTTAGCCACTTCATTCGCATAACAACCGGTGGCTAAAATTAAATGTTCACAAATAAATGTACCTTGATTCGTTGTGACTTCCCAGTGACCATTTGCCTGTTGCTTGAATGTCTCAGCATATGTTTGGGTATAAATTGTTGCACCGCCAGCACGCGCTCCTTTAGCTAATGCTTGTGTAACATCGGCTGGGGCAATATGGCCATCTTCAGGATGATAAATTGCGCCAATCACATCATCTGTTTTGGCATAAGGCCATAATGATTGCATTTCATCTGGGCCAATTATTTCAAAAGGCACCCCTAAGGTATTCGCTGTATTACTATAACGATAGAACTCATCCATATGCCCTTGCGTGGTGGCAAAGCGCAAATTTCCTGTTTTATGGAAACTGACTTCTTGACCCGTTTGTTCGGCTAAGCGCTGATAAAAATCAACACTATATTTATGTAGCTGACCGACACTGTAACTCATTTGATATAGCGGTAATAACCCAGCAGCATGCCAAGTTGACCCTTGTGTTAGCTCATCTTTTTCAATCAAAGCAACGTCTTTCCAACCAGCTTGTGTCAGGTGATAAAGCGTACTAACGCCAACAATCCCGCCACCGACAACCAATGCTTGTACGTGCTGTTTCATGATGGCCTCCTTATGATTACAATAAATTAGAAAACACTTAAACTTATCCTAAGCTTAGTACAATTGAATCATATTGCAAAGTTTGTTTTACTCCATCATGAATGCAATAAAATAATGATTTGAAACAATCACCTAAGCGATCACTTAACGTCGAATTAGGTAATAACCAACCACAATACTGATTAAAAGACCAATCGGCATAATTGAAAAGGCCTGCTGATAGTCAACTACTCCATACCCAATTAACCCATTCTCCGGCTGGGTTGACTGACTGAAAAAGTCCAATAAAACACCAATGACTGGCTGAAAAATCAGACCACTTAACATGACAATCATATTAACAAATGAAATCGCTGTGCCGGCTATTTTAGCGCTACAACATTCTCGAGCAATGACAAAGCTCAAAGCATTAGCACCGGCAAAAAACCCCATCAGCCCAAGTAAAATCGTGACAATATAGAGATTTTCGATGGGATAATAAATAAAAATCACTAATAAAACCAGGTTGGCTAAAGCTCCAATCAAAAAAGGTGCTTTTCGATTTTGTAACTGATCTGATAACCAGCCAATCATCGGCGTTCCAACCAATCCACCAATAAAAATCCAAGCAACTAAATGCGCAGCAGTAACATGGTCAAAATGATAAACCACTTGTAAAAACGGCACCCCCCATAATAGTCCAATCGCAGCATAAGTTACATAAATCAAACATCCAACAAACCCTGTATACCAAATTTGTCGGTACTGAATCACTTGGATAATGCCACTTAAAATCGATTGCCTAGCGCTTGATTCACCAGTCGATTGCGTTTGACTAAATTGGAAATCATCGGCAACAAACCACCACAATAATACGGCTAATATTGCTCCCACCGCAACGGAGAGCAACAAAATGGTATACCCACTGAAAACCATCATCAACTCAGCAATTAAACTACTGCCAACAACCGCCCCTAACATAGCAATTGATAATGTTAGGCCGGAAAATAAGGCAATGCGTCGGGCAGGTAGCCATACAACGGCTAGGCGCATTGCCCCGACAAAGGCAAACGAAGCACCAAACCCAATTAATAATCGCCCCATCATGGCAACATAATAATAAGGCGTTATTGTGAATAACAACATCCCTAAAGCACAAATAAATGCCGCCGCTGATAAACACTTCCGAGGCCCAAAGGCATCGGTAATTGCACCGGAAAAAATTTGCATGGGCGTATAGGTAAAATAATATGCCCCAATTAACGTACCCCACGTTGATGCATTCGTAATAGAAAAATAACTTGCTAACTCCGTATGCATCACAGAAGGCTGAATCAAAATAATATATTCATAGAAAAAGAAACTTGTGCTTAATAAGCACATAGCCCATACGATAATGGAACGTTTCGTGCCGGATAAGTGGGCAATTTTGTCATAAAATGAGGTTGATTTGATCAACGTAAACTCCTAGTTATGCCTGTGCTGCTTAAACAAATCAACAACAGATGCGTTCAATTACATGGCATCTTAACGAAAATCCTCCTTAATCACAAATCAATCCTTAAAAATAATGTGATCTGATCATCAGACTCAAAGCGATTGCAACCACATCCAGATGCACTTAAATGAGTTGATTTTTGAAGTTAAAACCGATACGTTGATAGTAGGAGCAAACCAATTCAAAAGGCGTTTGACATGCACTACTCACTTTGGCAACTGGCTAAACATGGCTTATTGAGCAAAAAATGGCCAAGAACTTGGTCTAAAGGCACTTTGAAATCACAGTATGATGTGGTCATTATCGGTGCCGGCGGTCATGGCTTAGCGACGGCTTATTATCTAGCAAAGACGTTTGGTGTTGACAATATTGCAGTCATTGACAAAGGATGGCTGGGGGGAGGTAATATTGCCCGCAACACCACCATTGTTCGATCAAACTATTTATATGAGCCCAGTGCGGCATTGTATGACCATGCTTTAGACCTATGGAAAGGCTTAACAGCGGATTTAAACTATAATGTGATGTTTAGCCAACGTGGCGTATTTAATTTAGCCCATGACCAAAATGAAGCGCGAGATATTAAACGTCGCGTCAATGCCAATCAACTCAATGGCATTAGCAGTTACTGGAAAACCCCTGAAGAAATTCAAACGATTTGTCCAATTATTAATATTGACCAAGACTGTCGTTTTCCGATTGTGGGAGGCTCATTTCAACCTGACGGAGGAGTAGCTCGACATGATGCGGTTGCTTGGGGATTTGCTAAAGAAGCCAGTCGTCTTGGCGTGGATATTATCGAGCAGTGCGAAGTAACTGATATTATCACTCATCAAGGGAAAGTCACAGAATTAGTCACAAGCCAAGGTCGCATTAAAACTGGCAAAGTTGGCATTGTTGCCGCAGCACATTCGAGTTTATTAGCTGACATGGCAGGCTTCCAGGTGCCCATTACCACACATCCATTACAAGCCCTTGTCAGTGAGCCTTTAAAGCCGATCATGCCGACAGTGGTCATGTCTAATGCTGTCCATGCCTATGTCAGCCAATCGGATAAAGGCGAGCTCGTTATTGGCGCTGGTATTGATGGTTACCAGTCTTACCAACCCCGCGGCCAGTTTAATATCATTCAAGAACAGGTTGCTGCCCTACTGCAAATGTTTCCTTGCTTTAGCCGCGTTAAAATGATGCGCCAATGGGCTGGCAATGTCGATATTGCCCCCGATGCCAGTCCAATCATTGGCCATACCCCTGTTAAAAATTTATATATTAATTGCGGCTGGGGAACCGGTGGTTTTAAAGCCACACCAGGCTCTGGTTATGCCATGGCTTATACCATTGCATATGATAAACCTCATGCTACAAACCAATATCATACACTTGAACGCTTTACGACAGGAGCGCTTGTCGCAGAACATGGCGCGGCAGCCGTTGCCCACTAAAATAACAAAAGGAGATGATCATGCTTATCATTGACTGTCCTTGGTGTGGTCCTAGAAACCAAGTAGAGTTTCGTTATGGCGGACAATCTGATCGGACTTATCCAGACAACAGTGACCAGCTGTCAGACCAACAATGGAAGGACTATTTGTTTATTCGTCAAAATCCAAAAGGTTATCTTTATGAACAGTGGTGTCATCAGCATGGCTGTCGGCGCTGGTTTAATGCCTTAAGAGATACGCGCAATAATCATTTGATCACAACTTACCCGCTTAATGCCCCAAAACCAGATCGACCATCGGAGGACTAAGCATGTCAAACCAACCGTTTCGTCTTGCCACACCAGCACAACAAATTCCATTTACATTTAATGGAAAAACTTATTATGGCGCCCCCGGTGATACATTAGCCGCTGCTTTAATGGCCAATGGCGTTTTTCTAATTGCCCGTAGTTTTAAATATCATCGTCAACGCGGAATTATGAGCCACGGACCAGAAGAGCCTCACGGCCTTGTTGATCTTGAACCAAATACGCCTTATCACGAGCCAAACCGAAGAGCCACTGAAATACAAATTTACCCAAATCTTGTGGCAAAAAGCCAAAATTGTTGGCCATCTGTCGAATTTGACGTCAATGCCGTCAATCGCTATTTAAGTCCGTTATTAAAAGCTGGATTTTATTATAAAACATTTAAATGGCCTCAACGATTATGGCCATGGTATGAAAAGAAAATCAGACAAGCAGCTGGACTGGGCCATTGCCCAAGCCACCCAGATCCCGATCAATACGCTACCTATCACACTCACTGCGACCTATTGATCATTGGTGGTGGGTTTGCCGGATTAATGGCGGCTTACCATGCAGCTCCAACAGGTCGACAAATTATTTTATGTGAGCAGTCGGTGATTTGGGGTGGGACACTTTGCAATGAGTCACTACACAATGCATCTACAAATTTTAATAACTTATCCCCCGCTGAAACTGTTGATTTTCTGATTGCGCAATTAAAGCAATTTGATAATGTGACCCTACTTAACCGAACCACAGCTGCTGCCCACTATCAGTCAAACTATCTGACATTAATTCAACGCAACACCGATCATTTGCCTATCGATCAACGTCCTGAAACTCCGCGTATGCGGCGCTGGCAAGTTCGAGCAAAAGCAGTGTGTCATGCAACTGGTCAAATCGAACGACCCTTACTATTTCCCAATAATGACCGCCCAGGTATTATGCTGGCTCAATCAGTTCGTCACTATGTGAACCATTATGGGATTTTACCCGGCCGTCAAGCTGTCGTACTAACAAATAATGACCAAGCCTATGCCACCGCCTTAGATCTTCATCATGCCGGAGTGATGGTTCAGACAATTATTGATACCCGAGCTCAGCCAGGCCACACCGTTGAAAACCAAGCCCAAGCGGCAGGCTTGACCATTATTAAAAAAGGTCGTATTTGCCAAACAAAAGGCAAAAAACACTTAAGCCAACTGATTGTTACTGATGGGAGCATAACACGCAAAATTGCCTGTGATTTATTAGCGGTCTCAGGTGGATTCAATCCAGCGATTCATTTATGGTCACAAGCCGATCGTCAGATTGAGTATGACTCGACCCTGGGCACTTACCGACCGGGGGTACCAGCAACGCTAGATACTGCTTATTATTGCGGTGGGGTTGATGGGACCTTGACATATCAACAAGCGCAACAACAAGCCTTTTGTGCAATCAAACGTCTTTGTCATACTTTTAATTGGCCTGAACCGGATGAAAGCTTGAATTGGCATATTGATGAAATTGATACCACGCAACCTGCAACCAACTGGTGTTTAACAGATCTGACACATCATACAAAACAATGGGCTCAAACGTTTGTTGATACGGCTACAGATGTGACCATTGCCGATATTCAACAAGCCATTGATGAAGGCTTTATCAATGTTGAACATGTCAAACGCTATACAACCGGCGGCATGGGGCCCGATCAAGGCAAAACAGGCAATGTGAATTTATTTCATATGGTGGCTAAACTATCAAACCAAGATCAAGGGGTTATTGGAACAACTACTTTCCGTCCCCCCTATACCCCCATTACATTAGGCGCTATTGCCGGATTTGATCACGGCAAAAATGCGCTAGCACCACACCGGTTGACCCCGATGCATTCGTGGCACCAAGCGAATCATGCGGTATTTGAAAATGTGGGCAATTGGTGGCGTGTCTTATATTACCAAGCGAAACCTGAAGAAAGCATGCGCCAAGCAGTTCGACGTGAAGCTGATGCTGCACGCAACAAAGCGGCACTGCTCGATGCGACGACGTTAGGAAAAATTGATATTCAAGGCCCTGATGCCGCGACGTTCTTAAATCGAATTTATACCAACCGCTGGGATACCCTTAAAGTAGGACGTTGTCGGTATGGCGTCATGCTCTCAGAAGATGGCATGGTGTTTGATGATGGTGTCACAGCGCGTTTGGGACAACATCATTATCATATGACAACCACCACCGGTGGCGCACCAGCTGTCATGGCCTGGATGGAGCGTTGGTTACAAACAGAGTACCCAGAGCTTGATGTATATTTAACATCTACGACAGAACAATGGGCTGTTGCCAGTCTTTGTGGCCCTCATAGTCAGGCTATTATAACTGAATTACTCAAAGACAGCAGTTTTCAAGCCGAATCCATCAAACCATTAGATGCCCAAATGGGCACGATTCAGCTTGAGCAGCAATCAATCCCTACTCGCATTTTTGGTATTGCTTTTAGTGGTGAAAATGGTTATGAAATCAATGTTCCAGCCGAATGGGGTGCCGTTTTATGGGAACGATTAATTCAATTAGGACAACCTTATGAAATTACCCCCTATGGCACCGAGACCATGCATTTATTACGTGCTGAAAAAGGATTTATCATTGTTGGCCAAGAAACCGATGGAACCATTACACCTTTAGACCTGGGTATGAGTTGGGTTGTGAGCCATAAAAAAGGCGACTTTATTGGGAAGCGCTCTTTGATGCGTCCTGATACACAACGGGCAGACCGCAAGCAATTAGTTGGCCTTTTACCGCATGATACCAACCTTGTATTAGAAGAAGGTGCCAATATCATTGCCACAGCACAAATGCCGCACCCCCCCGTGCCAATTATCGGTCATGTTACAGCCAGTTATGACAGTCCGAACTTAAAACGCACTTTTGCATTAGCCTTGATCAAACAGGGTCAAGATTATCCAGAAAAAACGGTTTATATTGCCGATCCAAGTACACAAAAAACTTATCCGGCAGACATTGTTAGCCCACAGTTTATTTAAAGGAGCTTTTTACTATGTCACAATATTATCAAATCAATGTTCGAGGCCCTCAGGACAATGCTGATTTTTGTCAAGCCATCGAAACAGTCACAGGGGTAAAAATGCCGCAACAGGTCAATCATGTGGTTTGTCACAATCAAACACGTTTGATGCAGCTAGGGCCTGATGAATGGCTTGTTGTGACCAATGAGCCTCAGATGTTAGAAGCCTTAATTAGTAAGCAACAAAAATTAGCAGATCAAAACATTACCACCAGCGTTGTTGATCTTTCTAGTGCTCGTTGCATTATCCCAGTTTCTATGCCGGTAATTCATGCCTACTGCCCGATTGAAACTGATTGGCCTGATGATCAAATTATTCAAACAGTTTTCGGGCATGTTGATGTAATTTTGGAAAAAAGCAAATCGATGATGGTCAACATATTTGTCTTACGCTCGATGCAACCTTATGTTGCCGAATTAGCACAACGCGCTATTTAGAGTCATCTTTTTTAAAGTACCAACTAATTGGACCTGATAAAACATATACTAAGAAAATCAAAAAAATTGAATGAGATAGTTGCGCCATAACGATCGCTAAACCCAAGACTAATAAGACAACATGATGGTAATGCAAATTAGCGCGCATATCTAAGTCTTTAAAACTACGAAATGGCACATTGCTGACCATCATAATAGCTAGATAAAGTGTTAAAAAAGTTGAAAAAAATAAAGTCAACCCAAAGTGGTTGGCTAAAAAACTATCACGAACAAACCAAATAAAACCAGCTAATGTCACCGCCGCAGCTGGGCAAGGTAGGCCAACAAAAAACCGCTGTGGGGCATGCGACTCACTGGCTTCTGGAAGCTCGGTATTAAATCGTGCTAGGCGTAATGCCACACAAACAAGCCAAGCAAATGCCACCACCCAACCAAAAGGATGCGCATGCTTAAGCTGCCAAAAATAAGCCACTAAGGCTGGCGCTGCCCCAAATGCTACCACATCAGCTAAACTATCATACTCTGCCCCAAAAGCACTCTGTGTATTGGTTAAACGCGCCACACGTCCATCAAGTGCATCTAATATGGCAGATAACAAAATACAAATTACTGCCGTAGTAAAACGCTCATTGAATGCTGAAATAATGGCAAAAAAAGCCGCTAATAAACTGGCTGATGTGAATAAATTGGGTAATACATAAATGCTGCGGTGACGTTGTGATGGGGTATTTGACATATAACCAAGACTCCTAAGAACGACTCGATAGCTGTGTTTTTAATAACTTTGGCAAAGGAAATGTGACCGTCTCTTGAACCCCTTCAAATGCTTTGACTTCGGCATGATCAACAAACTGTTTAATTTGATCAACAACTTGATTAACCAAATACTCAGGGGCTGATGCGCCGGCTGTTACACCACAAACCTTAGCATTATCAAACCATTTTGCTTGCAAGTGGGCTGGATCATCCACTAAATAGCCAGCAATCTGGTACTGCTCTGCTAATTCTTTTAATCGATTGGAGTTTGAGCTATTTTGTGAACCAACGACAATCATTAAATCCACGGATTCAGCTAAGGATTTAACCGCATCTTGACGGTTTTGTGTTGCATAACAAATATCGGCCTTTTTGGGCGCCTGAATCTCTGGGAAACGTTGCTTTAAGCGAGCAATAATGTCTTTCGTTTCATCTACCGACAAAGTCGTTTGTGTAGCATAAACGAGCCCTTGAGTTTCTGGGATATCAAGTTGGTCCACATCCGCGACAGTTTCAACTAAATAAATCTGCCCATCATTGGGATGATATTGACCAATGGTACCATCAACTTCTGGATGCCCTTTATGCCCTATCAACACGCAAGGATGGCCTTTAGCACTAGCTTGACGCACTTCCCGATGCACTTTTGTAACCAATGGGCAAGTGGCATCATAAACCTTCAATCCTTTAGCTTTTGCCGCATCTTGGACCGCTTGAGACACCCCATGAGCACTAAAAATACACACAGCTCCATCAGGGATTTCATCAACTTCTTTGACAAAAATGGCCCCTTTTTGTTTTAAATCTTGAACCACAGCTCGGTTATGAACCACTTCATGACGCACATAAACGGGGGTTGTTTCAAGCGCTAATACTTTTTCAACAACATCAATTGCTCGACTCACGCCCGCACAAAACCCACGTGGATTTGCCATTAAAATTTGCATTTATTCTGCTCCCTCATTCGATACCGCTAAAATTTCTAATTCGAACAACGCAACATGACCGGCTAATGGATGATTAAAATCAACCACCACCTGTTGGTCTTGAATTTCTCGTATCATTCCCGGCATGGACTGCCCATTTGGCTGTGAAAACCCAACAATGGTACCAATTTCCAGCACCTCAGGTGAAAAATCCGTTTTAGGCATATGATGGATCAATTCCGTTCGGGGTAAACCAAATGTTTCTTCAGGCCGTTGCATAACTTTAACCTGATCACCCACAGTTTTACCCATTAAACGCTGTTCAACTTTCTGTGTTAACCGGCCATCACCGATACGGCAACCATAAGGCATCTGCTGTTGTCGACTGTCATCAGCCACAGAACCATCTTTTAAATAAATACGCATATGAAATTCAATAAAACTGCCTTGCTGAATTGTGGCCATTGTTACTACTCACTTATTATTATTGCGCCATATTATGCCTTAAATCCTGCTAAGAAAAAATCATACCAGCCATCAAGTGATGGTTTCACCTATGCATCGTTAATGATCAGTAAAGACAAATAATTATTTTCTTTCAAAAAAAAAATTATGCTATAATCATATTTATTCAAAAAATAATATGCTAGGTACAACATGATGCGCTTATGCCGTCACGCCACGATTTTAGCTCTAAGCTTCATAATGCTCATAGGCTCAACTCTCTCCATTGGATGGGCTCTTTCTCCTCGCCAATATGCAGATTTAACTGCCCCATTTTATGTTGAACCGATCACTAATTTTAAAAAAGCTGATCGTATTTTACGTAGCGATCAACCTCGACAACGCCTTATTCGAACCGGCAATACCATTTATGTGACCAATACCCAAAATATAACGCCAGAAAAAGGGCAAAAATTCTTTATATTTACACGCCAAGCTGACGAAATCATGGAGAACCAAGTTTTGGCACATCGTGTTGGAACAGCTAAATTTGAAAAAAAACATCGGGATGTTATGACAATGGATGTTGTCAATGTTAATGGACCGATGAAACTCAATGATTGGGTGATTCCAGCAAAAGAACTAACCCAATCATTGCCAACTTCACCGGCCTATACGAATCATCAAGTCGTTGGGACAGTGATTGATTTGATTGGCAAAAATAAATATACTGCTCAATACCACTCCATTGTCATTGATATTGGACAGCGTGACGGATTAAAACCAGGAACCGTTTTTGATATTTATCGAGAGCTTGATGATGTTGATGGTTATCAACTGCCTTCAGAAGAAGTCGGCACAGGTTTTGCTTATCATGTTGGCTCAGATGCCTCAGTTGCTTTAGTGACCCAAAGCCGTTTACCTATTTCAAAAGGCTTAGAAGTTGTCACGCGTGAAGATAAAACAACACCACAAGAACCAACAACACCAGAACCCTCAAAACCTATTACTGGCCAAAAGCCTGATATAGACGAAAAAACACCTGAACCATCTAACTCAAAAGGCCCAATTACAACTGAAACCATGCCCCGCTGTGATAGTCACAGTCCAGAAACTGCTTATTCGATGGCCTGTTTTACCCCAGAGGCTGATTATGACTTGATTCATTTATATATTCAGTTTGCCTATGACAGTGCCGAGTTAAGCCCTTCTGCTAAACGCACAATTGATCAATTTGTTGATGCTTTGAAAACAACAAAAGCTTTCGTTCCTTTCACTTTAAATGGTTATGCCTCAATGGGCGTTCCAGGCCAACCATTTGAAAGCTATAATTTAGAATTATCTGAAAAACGTGCCGATGTTGTTCGTGATTATATGATTCAAAAAGGCATTAATTCAGATATGATTAATATGCAAGCACATGGCTGGCATAATCCCCTTGTGCCAAACGCTTCAACAGAACTTAGACATATTAACCAACGGGTATCAACATCAACAAAAGCTCGCTGATCATTATGACCATGATTGATCCTTTGGTAATTCTTGCCCATACCCCCCACTTTGGGTACTCAACCTATAAAAAATTTGTCGAATTCGGGCTTGATTTTCATAAGCTCATTGCGCATCCTTCTGCGTTTAAAGCTTACTTGCATCCGAAAACACTGGCTTATTTAGAACAAAAATCGCATCAAAAGGTCTGTCAACAAATTGATGCATGGTTACAAAGTCAACCAAACCACTACCTTATTACATTAAGCGATACCGCTTATCCAGATGCATTTCGTCAACTCCCCGATGCCCCATTAGTCTTTTTTGCCAAAGGTAACATTAAGTTGCTTGACCAATCCCATATTGCGGTGGTTGGAACACGACAAGCAACACATTATGGACAACAAGTGACCAATCGCTTAGTGTCACAACTGACTAACGCCTCTATCGGGATCATCAGTGGCATGGCCACCGGAATTGATGGTTTGGCGCACCAAGCCGCCTTAAATCATCAGGGATCAACTATTGCCGTGCTTGGGACTGGAATCGATCGCGTTTATCCGGCTAAACACCGTCAATTAGCGCACCGTATTGCAACCGACGGCTTATTATTGTCCGAGTTTAACCTCGGCGCTGGCCCAACGCGTTATCATTTTCCCAAACGCAACCGATTAATCAGTGCTTTAGCTGTCGGTGTTTTAGTGGTTGAGTCGGCCACAGAAAGCGGTTCTTTAATTACAGCTAAGCATGCGTTAGAACAAGGAAAAGAGGTCTTTGCCGTGCCTGGATCAATTTTTAATGACACCAGTCAAGGTTGTCATGATTTGATCCAACAAGGTGCTAAATTAACCACTAGCGCTCAAGATATTTTTCAAGAAATGCCGCCAGGCCTTTGTAATACAGCCGCAACGCAACAGATAGAAAAATATAATACAACCCATTTATCGGCCACAGCACAATGTGTTTTAAACCATATCACCCACCAAGTAACAGACTTAGACACATTAATCAGCCAAACACAACTAGATTATACCACCTTAACCAAGACGCTTTTTGAGTTAGAACTTGACCAGTGGATTCAAACAGTCCCTGGGGGATATCAAAGATGCTAAATGCCATTGGTGATTTTGATCGATTCCCGTTATAATGATCAATTACAGTAATTAAGGCGTTATGTTTTATGAACATTGATTTTAATTTTTGGTTGTTTGTGTTAACTATCAGTGCAGCTGTCATTGGGCTGGTTGATCGTTATGTCTTTCAACCAAAACGTTTACAACCCTATCAAGACTCTTTATCAAAACTCACCAAAAAAGCACGCAAACAATACATTGCTGACAGAAAAGCACTCAAACCACCATTGCTTGCTGACTATGCCCGTAGCTTGTTTATCGTATTGCTAGTTGTTTTTATTATTCGTGGTTTTTTCCTAGGCAATTTTTTGATCCCTTCGGCTTCTATGACGCCGACTTTGCCTGTTGGCGACTGAGTGTTGGTTAATAAAACAGCCTATAATATCCGCAATCCGTTAACGGGAAATATTTGGATTAAAACGGGCCAGCCTGAACGCGGGGATATTGTGGTTTTCCACTATCCAGTTAACCCGCATGTTGATTTTATTAAACGGATTGTCGGATTGCCCGGAGATCACCTTAGCTATAACCATGGACAATTAACCATTAATGGCAAACCTTTAGACTATCAAAACTGCAAAACCAATCAATATAATGCGTATAATCATCCGAAAGATGACAATAAGCTTTGTACTGAAATCATGCCGAATGATGTCCAACATTTGATTTTTACAACGCCTTCAAATAATGATCCTTTAGTCAAACAATTTGTCGATGTCACCGTCCCGCCTAATATGTATTTTGTCATGGGGGATAATCGTGACAATAGTGAAGACAGTCGTTACTGGGGCTTTGTTCCTCGTGATAACTTAGTTGGGAAAGCTTTAGTGACATGGTTTAGCTGGGATAATCAAAATCATCGTGTCCGTTGGGATCAAATTGGAAAAACATTTTAACTACTTATGAATTATACTGCTTTATACCGAACCATTGGTTATTACTTTAAAAATGAAAACTTATTAACCACTGCTTTAACACACCGTAGCAAACAAAAAAATCATAATGAACGCTTAGAATTTTTAGGGGATGCCATTTTAGGCATGGTGATGGCAGAATTACTCTATCATCGCTTCCCTGATGAACCTGAAGGCACATTATCACAATTACGACGTTATTTAATTAAGGGCCCAACACTATCTGAACTAGCTAAGACATTTCAGTTAGGTGATTATATGCGCTTAGGCGTTGGTGAAATCAAATCTGGCGGCAAACACCGTAAACGTCTATTAGAAGACTGTTTAGAAGCATTAATTGGCGCTGTTTATTTAGATAGTGATCTTGCCACAATCCAAGCGCTTTTACAGCAATGGTTTGATCCTTACTTAACAAGTCTCTCCATTGAAAAACATACAAAAGATCCTAAATCGCGTTTACAAGAGTTACTTTTTAAACACCAATACCCTCGCCCGGATTATCAAACAAAAGCCATTACTGGCGATCGACATGATCAAACTTTTGAAGTTTGTTTACAGGTGCCTTATATTAATCAAACCATTTGCCAATCCGGTAAGTCTAGAAAATCGGCTGAGCAACAAGTAGCACGACAAGCATTAGCCTTATTAATGGAACAAGGATTTAAGGATGAAAAATAATCGGCGCGATATTACCGGCATTGTTTTAGTGAATAAACCTAAAGGGGTGAGCTCTAATCGTGTATTGCAACAAGTCAAGCGTTTATATCATGCCCAAAAAGCCGGCCACACCGGAAACTTAGATCCAATGGCCACCGGGTTGCTACCGATTTGTTTAGGAAAAGCCACACGTATTGCCCAATATTTACTTGATACAGATAAAACTTACCAAGCCACAATGACCTTAGGCAGTCTGACTGATACTGCTGATGCTGAAGGGCAAGTCATCGAGCAACAAACAAATCTACCTTTGTTGACAACATCACAGATTAATCAAGCATTAGCTAGCTTTCAAACCACCTTATCCCAAGTCCCACCAATGTATTCAGCGCTTAAATATCAAGGTAAACCACTTTATGAATTAGCCAGACAAGGAATTGAAGTTCCACGAAAAGCACGAACCATTACAATTCATTCACTACAGCTTGTGGATCATTATTCTGACCATATTACATTTAATGTGACATGTTCAAAAGGCACCTATGTCCGAACACTAGCGGTTGATATTGGCCAGTGGCTTGATCGTTATGCCTATTTAAGCGCCTTACATCGAACCCATTGTGGCCCTTTAGCCATTGATCAAGCCATTGACCTGCCTTCTTTAGAACAATTAAGTCAACCACAACGTGATCAATGGCTTCTATCCCCCGAGACTCCCTTTCAACATACCCCTATTTATCAAATTGCTGATGCTGATTTTAGACCCTTTTGGCAATATGGCCGTCTTCCCAATACCGGCTATGACGGTATCGTTCGGTTGTATAATCCGAGTGGGATATTTATGGCATTAGGTTATTGCCAACAAGGTGTGTTACAATATAAAACGATTTTTAATCATCCTCATTCAGATCAATCTCTGAATCACCATGGACCATAAAATCACAAATAATCAAAAGGTTTTTTATGAAAAAATACGATATTAAAAAAGATCCAGAAGCCAGCCAAGAAGCAGAAAAATATGACAATCCGATTCCCAGCCGAACACTTATTTTACAATATTTAAATGACTTAGATTATCCGGCTTCATTAGATTATGTTGCCAATGGATTATCAATGTATCAAAATAGCGAAATCAAAGCGCTTTCTAACCGACTCAATGCCATGGTTCGTGATGAACAATTAATCAATCATGGTGGCTATTTTTGCCCAGTAGACTATCAAGATGATTTGGTGACTGGCCAAGTCCAGATTCAACAAGATGGCCAAACATTAGTTAAACCGCATAACACACAAATCCCGGCATTAATACTGCCAGGCTACCAAGCTAAAGCAGTTTTTCATGGCGATGAAGTCACAGTCCGCATTTGTGGTTTAAATCGCAAAGAAAAATTAGATGCGAAAATTGAAAGCATTTTAACACGCCATACTCAAGAAATTGTGGGTTATTACCAAACGGCCTTAGATGGACACTTTATTCAACCCATTAGCAAAAAAATCACACAATCAATTGCTCTTTTACCGCCTCGACAAACCATTGAACCTAACACAATGGTTCGAGCCAAAATTATCAGTCAACCGAATTTTTCTATGCCGGCAATCAGTAAATTTGTCGAAACCATTCAAGAACAGTCGCCTGTCTTTGAAGCCATTTCTATTGCTAGTAAACGTCATGATTTAATTGAAACATGGCGCGATGAAACACAACAACAAATTGACCAGCTTCCTGACAGCGTTACTGAAACTGATTTGCAAAACCGGACAGATTTACGCCATTTACCATTTATTACCATTGATGGGGCAGATGCGAAAGATTTTGACGACGCGGTTTATGCTCACCGTTCAACCAGTGGTGGCTGGAAAGTATATGTTGCGATTGCCGATGTATCTTATTATGTCCGACCTGATTCTGCTTTAGACCAAGAGGCTTTTCAACGTTCTACCTCTGTTTATTTCCCCGGCTATGTTATTCCGATGTTACCCGAAAAGCTATCAAATGAATTATGCTCCTTAAAACCCAATCAAGATCGCTTAGCATTAATTTGTGAAATGAATGTCAGTCGTAATGGTCGTTTATCTCGTTACCAGTTTTATTCAGGTGTCATTCATTCACATGCACGTTTGACATATACTCAAGTAGGCAATTACCTGACCGGTGACACACAAGCTCTTGGCATTGATATCAAGTCTGTGAAGAAAAATATTGATCATCTTTATGGGCTTTATCAATGCCTCCATGAACAACGTGCAGCTCGAGGCGCAATTGATTTTGATACGGTTGATACCCAAATTGTTTTAAATGAAAGCAATCATATTGATACCATTCAACCACAACAACGAAATGATGCCCACCGTTTAATTGAAGAATGCATGCTTTTAGCCAATGTTGCCACAGCACGTTTTATTCAAAAGAATAAAGTTACAGCCCCATTTCGAATTCATCAGGCACCTAGTTTTGACCAAATTAATGAATTAAAAGCTTATATCCGTCCACTTGGCCTTGAATTGCCAATCCAAGGAAACGAAGTCAAACCCGGTGAACTTGCTGCGATGTTAGAACAAGCCAAGGGGCGTGATGATTTTCATAATATTCAGTTAGTGACGTTAAAAAGCATGAACCAAGCAGTTTATTCACCCGATAATATTGGGCATTTTGGCTTAGCTTATTCAGCTTATACACATTTTACATCCCCAATTCGACGTTATCCTGACTTAGTCATTCATCGTGCGTTAAAAGCTATTATTGGCGAAAAAACGCTTGGTGGACATCAATATCCTTCACAGCAATTAAAATCAATTTGTGATCATGCTTCAACACAAGAGCGCAACGCGGATTCAGCATCAAAAGAAGTTGAGTCATGGCTAAAATGCCACTTTTTAAAACCTCTTGTTGGTCAAACGATGAATGCTCGCGTGACTCATGTGACTGGATTTGGTGTGTTTGCTGAATTGACGGATTATTATGTAGAAGGATTGATTCATATTACTTCTTTAACTGGTGATTATTTTATTTTTGACTCAGCACAACACCGTTTGGTTGGTAAAAATACTGGAAAAGTTTATAGTATTGGCCAATTAGTTGAAATTCAATTGGTTCGTGTTGACCCAGAAAACGGACATATTGATTTTGCGTTAGCTGGTCAAGCGCCCAATACGCGCCCATCAAAAGATAAAAAGCGTCGTCAAAACAAATCAGGCAAAAAAGCCCCTGCCCACAAAAAGCCTGACGCATCAAAAGCCACTGACGATGCTGAAGATCCGAGTTTAGCCGCGAAGCGAAAAAAGAAACGTCTTCAGAAAAAACGTAAAACCAAGAAAAAATCAGATCATCCAACGAATTAAGCGTATCATCAACTAATTAATTTTGAATACCTAAATTGTTAAGCATTCAATGAAATTAAATTTTTATAAATAAATACTGAATTTATTAGAAAAATGATTCAATGATCTAGACATAAAAAAAGCGCCTAATGGCGCTTTTTTTATCATTCAGTCAAATATCACAATGTGATTATTCTTGCTCTGCTTCTGCTTGAGCAACTTGACCATTTTGAATT
>CAZAJS010000012.1:9379-24358 GCA_964485635.1 uncultured Francisellaceae bacterium | reverse complement strand
CAAGGATTCCTTTTAATGGTCTTTAGTAGTCTTGATTATTTTAAATCAGATGCAATGTTAGCATAGACTTTAATAATATTCTTAAAAGTATTATTGAGTAGAGCGTTTGTATTTAATGCTTTTGATCAAGTTGCTTGCAAACTTGATTTGTAATGAGTTCAGCAGCTTGAGTTTTTGCCCATTGCTTAGCCTGTTGCGATTGATTAATTAAATAAGACCGATCTAAATAATACATGCGCCAATAGGCTGCTAGTTTTTCAGGTGTTAAATGTTCCTGGCGAATACATACACCTCCCCCCGCTCTGACTAACTGCTGAGCATTGTGAAATTGATGATCATCGACAGCAGAAGGGAAAGGGACAAAGATAGCTGGTAAACCAACAGCGGCTAACTCAGAAACAGTTAATGCTCCCGCCCGACAAATAACAATGTGCGCCCATGCATACGCATGTGCCATATCCTGAATAAATGCGTTCACTTGAACTTGGCTTTCTGTTTGTAGTTGCTGATATCGCTGTTGAGTTGCCTCAGCCCATTTAGGGCCTGCTTGATGCCAAACATTAGGGCATACTGATTCTGGTAACTGTTTAAGGGTGTTGGGCACAACCTGGTTTAAAATTTCAGCGCCTTGGCTTCCACCAACCACTAAAATATTGAGATCATGAGCATAGAAATCTTTCTTTTTTAATCTTTGCTGACTGATCTCCAGTCGGATAGGATTGCCAACAACTTGTACTTGATGTGCTGACGTTTTAAACCCGGCATCAGGGAAACCACAAAAAATTTGCTTAGCAAAGCGTGCTAATTGTTGATTCGTCCAACCCACAATGGCATTTTGTTCATGAATGAATAAAGGTTTACGACACATCCAGGCAGCAATGCCCCCAGGCCCAGAGACATAGCCGCCAAAACCAATAACCAAATCTGCTTGGTGCTGTTTAATAATCCTTCGAGCTTGCCAAATTGAAGCAATTAATGAAAAAGGCATGAGAAATTTACGCCATAAACGTTGTTGACGAATTCCACGAACATGTAAATATTGCAACTGAAATTGTGGAGTGACGTGTTGTTTTTCAATGCCGTAACGTGTCCCTAGCCAGACAATGTTAGCACCTTTTTGTTGCAATTGGTCAGCAACAGCCAAGGCTGGAAAAATATGACCACCTGTCCCGCCGGCCATTATTAAAATGGTTCGTCCTTTTAATGGCTTAGGGCTTAATTCAGACACCATACGGCGACATGTACTCCTTTAAACATCAAGGTTCATTACATTTAATGCATTGGTTTCAATAAATGCTCGACGAGGCTCAACTTGATCTCCCATTAATGTTGCACACAGTGTATCTGCTTCAACAGCATCTTCAATCGATACTTGCAACATTCGTCGCTCATCTGGATCCATGGTTGTTTCCCATAACTGATCAGCATTCATTTCACCCAGTCCTTTATAGCGCTGGATGTACTGGCCTTTTTTTGCCTCCTCAAGTAGCCATGTTACGGCTTGCTCAAATGTATCAATAGAGCGTGTTTTTCCACCCCGTTCAATGGTGGCACCTGAATGAATCAGTCCGTCTAATGATTGACTAAGTTTGGCTAATTTGCCGTAGTCTTTTCCTTCAAAAAAAGCAGGTGTGAAAATATAATGATTTTCAACACCATATAAGACATGAGTTAAGTCAAATCGAATTTGATCATTTTGCGTTCGCTCATATCGGGCTTCATATTGTTCATGATCTGCTAGTGCGGCATTGGCTTTAGCTACAACTTGCTGCCACCAATGAATTTTAGCATCATCTTCCCCTTGATCCGGATAAACCGTGCAATGAGTTAACGCTCGAAGAAAAGTTTGAGGGTAACGGTTTGATAATTGCTGAATGACTTGTTCGGCTGCTTGATATTGCTTATATAAGTTTTCAAGCGTTACCCCCGTAATCCCAGGTAAATCGCCACCAGGGTTTAAACAAGCCCCTTCAATACCAATACTTCCAAGATAGTCCATTAAGGCAATATCATCTTTTAGATAAATTTCTTGTTTCCCTTTACGTACTTTATATAATGGGGGTTGAGCAATATAAATATACCCTTGTGTGATCAAATCTGGCATTTGCCTATAGAAAAACGTTAACAATAATGTTCGAATGTGCGATCCATCAACATCGGCATCTGTCATAATCACAATACGATGATACCGAACTTTATCTGGGTTATACTCATCTTTACCAATACCACATCCAAGTGCTTTAACTAATGTGGCAATTTCTTGGGATCCAAGCATTTTATCAAAGCGCGCTTTTTCAACGTTTAAAATTTTACCTTTTAGCGGCAAAATGGCCTGATAGCTTCGATCTCGAGCTTGTTTTGCAGACCCCCCAGCAGAGTCTCCCTCAACAATATAAATCTCAGCAATACTGGGATCTTTCGTTTGACAATCAGCTAATTTACCCGGCAAACCAGCCACATCTAATGCACTTTTCCGTCGTGTAATTTCACGTGCTTTACGGGCTGCGTCTCGTGCTCTAGCTGAATCCATTACTTTATTGACAATCTGTTTCGCATCAGAGGGATTCTCTAGTAAAAACTCTTGTAAGTGCTCATTGACCAGTGATTCAACTGCTGATTTGACTTCTGATGAAACTAATTTTTCTTTGGTCTGTGATGAGAATTTCGGATCAGGGACTTTAACCGACAAAACAGCACTTAGCCCTTCACGAACATCTTCACCTGATAAACTCATTTTATTTTTTTTGTTCAACCCCATGCTATCAATATAATTATTGACGGTTCGTGTTAAGGCTGATTTTAAACCAGATAAATGGGTACCACCGTCTTTTTGAACAATATTATTTGTATAACAAAAAATATTTTCTTGGTAGCTGTCATTCCATTGCATGGCTAATTCAATGTCAATTTCATGACGAACGCCTTGGATATGAATGGTTCGCTGGTGTAATGGCGTTTTGCTTTGGTTTAAATATTCAACAAAGGCTCGTATTCCACCATCATACTGAAACACTTCATGCTGGTCATTAATCTGATCAATTAACTCAATACGGACGCCGGAATTTAAAAACGACAGTTCACGAATTCTCTTAGCTAACGTTTTATAATTAAACTCAACCCCTGTAAAGACGTTCGGACTCGGCTTAAAGCGAATTAAAGTCCCTTGCTTTTGTGTCGGTCCAATCATGGTTAATTCAGTTTGGGGGACACCATCAGCATAATATTGTTGATAAATTTGATTGTTTTTCCAAACCTGAAGTTCTAATGACATTGATAATGCATTGACTACAGAAACACCGACGCCATGCAACCCACCAGAAACTTTATAGGAATTATCATCAAATTTTCCGCCCGCATGCAAAACGGTCATAATCACTTCAGCTGCCGGACGTCCTTCCTCTTGGTGTATATCGACTGGAATTCCACGACCATTATCCGTCACGCTAACAGATCCGTCAGGATTAAGGATTACTTCAATTGTATCGCAATGCCCAGCTAATGCTTCATCAATCGCATTATCTAACACTTCAAAAACCATATGATGCAACCCTGTTCCATCATCTGTGTCTCCGATATACATTCCAGGGCGTTTACGAACGGCATCAAGACCTTTTAAGACCTTAATACTTCCTGAGTCATATCCTTTTTCTTCGGGGGTACTCATAACGTGACTCCAAACTTATTTTCCATCAAATTACTTTATTATAACAGAGTTTCTATCAAGAAGGCTATACTGGATTGAATCAAGTCTGATTAATCAACTAATTTTGACCATAAACTAGCTTTGCCAGAGGCTTTGGCAATTTTTTTCAAATAATCTTGGTGTGCTTGGTCCGATTGTTGCTTTTGTACATTCCAATCATTAACCAGTTGATCTTTCCAATCTTTTTTTTGTGCTAATACTTGCTGGCCTAGTTCATAGGGCAAGTCTTTTGTTGATTGACCCTCTTCAGCATTTAATTCTAAACCAATCTGACCGCCAGTCATTTGCAGGTAAACATCGGCTAACAAGCCAGCATCTAATAATGCCCCGTGAACGGTCCGGTGTGTATTATTGATCTGATAGCGTTTACATAATGCATCTAAATTATTTTTTTGACCAGGGTGCTTTTTCCTAGCCATCGTTAATGTATCAACCACCGTGCAATAATCTTCTATTTGCCCCCATTGATTAACTAACAGCCGAGATAGCTCATGATTTAAAAAAGGCACATCAAATCGCGCATTATGAATAATCAATTCAGCCCCTTTCAAATAATTCATGATTTGATCAACACACGACTCAAACGTCGGCTTATCAACTAAAAACACTTCGGTAATACCATGGACTTCTTGTGCTTTAGGTTCAATGGCGATATCTGGTTTAAAATATAAATGTAAATCTTGATAGGTTCTTTTGCGATCAACCAGCTCAATAGCCCCAAACTCAATAATGCGGTGGCCTTGATCATAGTCAAATCCAGTTGTTTCGGTGTCTAAACAAATTTGACGTTTTCCTTGCTCCATCGTTACGTACTCATTATTTTTATAACATCTATTTACATTATATGACTCGTGGTTGCTGTACAAAGTTTAATACAGCAATGCTCTTTACCTTGGTTTACTTAAGTTTTGTATTTGTTATAATCAACTAATTATTTTTTAACGTTGAGCTTTATATGCACTATTTTTTCAAACATGCTCCTTGGCCTGTTGTGCTTTGTAGTCTTATTGCTCCTTCTTTGAGTGCAGCAACTGTCACTGAAGAACTATCAAATTTGACACAAAATCCTTATCGTCATTTACTGACTCGAGCTGAAAAACTTGATTATTCATCCAGCAATAATGGAAAACGCCGCCCTTTAATTAAGGATCATGATACTGCAACAACTCAAGTAAGCTCTAATGATTTAGCATCATTATTTCACCATTTATTTAGCGATGGTTCTTATACAGTTTATTTAGGAAGTTCTTATATTAATACAGGTACAATTTACTGGGGTTATGGAGCTAATATTTTTGCCCAAACAGGGCGTATTCATGGTTTTGCGCTAGGTGGACAAGCTCAATTTAGTAACCCATTCTGGGCAAATCAAATCAATAATCCCAATGAGCCTAGTTATTTTTCTTTACCTAGTACGAAAGCTAATGCCGTATCTCAAGCATACGTGCAATACCTACAACCAGATACATTTGAAGTAGCAGCGGGTCGAATCATCCTTGATTCTCCTTGGGTCGGTTCTTATTTAAGCAGTGCTTTAAATCAGTATACATATCAAGGTGCCCAAGCAAAATATATCATCAATCCAACAGTCACATTAACAGGGTTTGCTTTTAATCGTTCAAAAAGTTTTTCAAGCCACCATTTTAATCAAGCAACCTTATACAATCAATCCATTGATCCGGGCACCATGGTTACAACTGACCAAAAAAGTCATGATACGATTGCACTTGGTCTTAAAACAAATAATAAAAAAGCACCTTGGTCTGGCAATCTTTGGGCCTATAGCTTTGCTAATTATGCAGATATGCTCTATGGGGAGGTGAATTTCCAACACCCTATTAATGCTAATCGTGACTTTTTTATTCATACCCAAGGGTTAGTTGAAACCAACCCTCATCGTGGAACATCGACTTTCAAATCTGAGACAACTGGTGATGTTAACAGTCAAATGATTGGGCTAGAAACAGGATTTGACCAACAAAACATTCATTTTTCATTAGCCTTTTCACATATTTTTAAACATGAAAATGCTTACGAGCAAGGCGGGATTGTTTCACCTTATACTTATGTTGTCGCCTCAGACCCACTTTATACAACCAGCTGGATTGCTGGCATGGTTGAAAAGTCCTCAGGCAGTGCTTATAAAATTAGCTCTACCTTTAATTGGTGGGATAACCAGTTTAGCATGACACCTAGCCTTGCTTTTTATGATACGAATACCATCAATAATAATGGTGAATATGATTTAACATTTAAACTTGATCCAGATGTAATCCAAGGATTTTCTTTGCAAGTTGCATTAGCTTATTTACAAGACTATAAAAATTCTGATAATAACTCAAAAGAAGTCCAATTAATGGCCAGTTATGCCTTTTAATAAAAAGACCCAAGACCAATATTATGTGATTGGATCTGATGTGTCTAATAGCTTATCTCCTCAAATTCACCGTTTTTTAGCTAATGTTTATCAACAATCCATGAGGTATGAGCATTTTAATATTGCATCTGAAAACATCCATTCAACATTGCATCATTTGAAGCATCAATCATCTTTAAAAGGGCTGAGTGTTACAACACCCTATAAAAAAATATTAGCCCAATATTGTCAATGGTTAACACCGCTAGCATCTAAAGCCCAAGCCGTTAGTAATATCGTAATTGATGCAAACCAACATTGGTGGGGGGTTAATTTAGATGGCATGGGGCTAATCAATGCATTGCGTTATTATACCAATGCTCGTTTAACCGATACCCGAATTTTAATTCTTGGTGCAGGAGGCGCTACTTATGGCATCATCCCAACCCTTGCTACTGAGAAGCCGCAACAGATCATGATTGCAAATCGCCATATTGAAAAGGCATGGGCAATACAACAACAATATCCTGATACACCGATCAGCATATGTGACCTTTCCAATGTGCCTGAACAACCGTTTGATATTGTCATTCAAGCAACTAACTGTCCTAATCAATTGTCATTATCAACTCGATGGTTTGATGATTACTCAATTGGTTTTGACTTAACCTACCAGCCTTCTGGAACCGTTTTCACAAATTGGTGTCACTCCCATGAGATTCAAGCTTATGATGGAAAAAGCATGCTATGGTTTTTAAGTTTGAAGGCCTTTTACTATTGGCGTGGGATTATGCCAGATCCGCAATTATTTAACCAAGTGCTGACTTAATAGCTCAAACGTTAAGCAAATGGATTAAAAAAATTTGATTTTAATAATGATCAACCGCATAATGTGCTATATAAATCATTTTTAATGGAAAAACAATGCTTTCAATTAAAAAAGGGTTCAGCTTAATTGAGTTAATGGTTGTCATTACCGTCCTTGCTATTTTAGCAGCCATTGCTGTACCGGTCTATAGCCATTTTGTTCAACGCTCATATCGTGCTGATGCAGTTGCAACGCTTTCTAATGTTGCGATTGACCAAGAAAGTTATTATCACCGAAATGGGAGCTATGCAACATCGTTAGAAGAATTAGGATTAAGTTCTGAATCAGAACAAGGTTACTATACAATCACGCTTGAGAATGTATCCAACAATTCATTTGATGTGAAAGCTGAGGCTCAAGGAAGTCAAGCAGATGATACTGATTGTCAAACAATCACTTTAAAAATTGAAAATGGTATGTCAACACGTCAACCATCCAAATGCTGGGAATAACCTTTCAACTGAAATGTTTTATTAGTTTTCTTGTGTTAAATATTTGAAACTCTAACATAAGCCGTTTAAAATAAAGGCATCACAGTCGATCATTGAAGAGAAATATTTATAATGAGTTTAGATCAAGCACGCGAAAATATGGTCAAACAACAACTTCGCACATTAGGACTTCCTTTTAACGAAGTCATGCAAGCAGTTAGTCAATTGCCTCGTGAATCATATATCCCCTCCCCATTAAGCTCATTAGCCTATGCTGAAACTGAAATCCCGTTGGAAAATGACCAAACACTTTATCCTTTAACGATTTTAATCCCGCTTTTAGATGCATTAGAACTATCAAAAAGCGATCAAGTTTTAGAATGGTATCCGACCACAGGATATATTACAACGCTTTTATCGAAATTAACACGTCATGTCGATACTGCTGATACAAATGATACGTTCTTAGAAATGGCACGCCAAAATGTTAAAACGTATGGTGACTATAATGTTAGTTTTTTTGTTCGCCAACAACCATTGTCGGTGCCAATTGAAGGGCAAACTTATGATAAAATCATCATTACACAAATTATTCAAAGCCTGCCTGATGATTTAAAAAAAGCTTTAAATGTTGGCGGATGCATCACGGCATTACGCCAACATGGGTATACCAGCCAAGCAATTAAAGTAACTCGCATTTCTGAAGATCAATGGAAAGAGACAATTCTTTCAAATGAATATACCCCGGCTGATGCTATGAAAAATATCGCTGACAACCAAGACCAATGGTTTTAACATCATGAAAAAAACGAAACGTTTAATTACCTTATCCCTAACAACAATTTTCATTGGAAGCCTGCATTCAATGGCATGGGCTGATACAAACCAAGATGAGGATGAACAGTATACCATTTTAGATGTTTATACACTTGCAAAAGATAATAATGCAACTTATCAATCAAGTCGCTATCAATTTCAAGCCGCTAGTGAAAATCCACCCATTGCCTTAGGGTCTCTTTTGCCAAATATTTCTGCCTCATATCAAGCAGAATACCGTCAAACAGATGACTCTACTAGTCACGAACAAACGCCAGGAGCAACAATTAATCAAGTATTGTTTGATTGGAGCACATGGCAAACCTATTCGGCTTCAAAAAAACAAACGAAAGCTGCAGCCATGGTCTTTGCTCAAGCACAACAAGATTTGATTATGAAAACAATTAGAGCTTATTTTGCTGTGTTACGTGACCAAGATAATCTTGGCTTTGCGAAAGCGGCTGAAAAGTGGAATAAACAACTTTTATCACAAACAGAAAAAAAATATAAAGTTGGTCTTAATGCGTTAAATGATGTTGAGGCAACCCGAGCACAATATAAACAAGCCGTCGCAGAGCGTCTTAAAGCGAAACAACAGTTAGCATCAAGTTATGCAGATCTACAAGCATTAACAGGACAAAAAATTGATCATATTGAGCATTTAAGTGCTGATTATCCTTTTGGGCCACCTCAACCTAATGATATTAAAAAATGGGTTGATATTGCATTAGCACACAACTTAGTCGTCGCGCGAGATACCTTTTCTTTAGAAGCTAAACAAGCTGGTGTTCAGATTGAATGGGGTAAATTTTTACCAAGTGCACAAGCAAGTGCTTCAATTAATTATCGTAGTAATACCAATAATAACCCTTTTCAGCATGGTAATGAACAAGAAAGTTTTCAGGCCAGTGCAACTTGGAATTTGTTTAATGGTGGGTCTGATTATGCTTCTGTTCAACAAAAACGCTATGATGCTAAATCCATGGCATTTCAAGTCAAACAAGATAAACGCGATGCGCAACGAGATGTTCGAACAAACTTTTTAAATGTTTTATCGGTTGAGTCTCAGGTAAAAGCTTTTGAACAATCAGTCATTGCCTCTGAAGCATCAGTTAAAGCAATGCGTGCTGGCTTTGAAGTGGGCACACAGACGATTGTTGACTTATTAAACCAGCAAAAACAATTATTTGAATCTCAACGTAATTATTCACAAGCCGTATTTAATTACATTATTGATCAAGCACAATTAAAAGCATCTGCTGGCATCTTATCTTACCAAGATATTGATGATATCAATCAATGGTTAACACAAAATGTTGAAGACAGTGTGTATATTCAGCCAGATATTGGCCAAAGTCAAAATTCATAATTACATTTAATCTCATATAGCCGACTGCTCAATTAAACCAAGATATTGATTCAAGCATCAGGCTATTTTTTTATTACTGACTTAAACATAACACTTGTCATCTAAGATTAAAAAAATAGTAATAGACATGGTGTACCCGAGTGGATTCGAACCACTGACCTTTGGTTCCGGAGACCAACGCTCTATCCAACTGAGCTACGGGTACACAACGGTATTTATTCTATCGGATTCTGTTGTTAATTGCAATAAGTGATTTATTGTTTTAACCGCTTAGGCATCTTTGGAGCGTGGCAAAAGTGACTAAAATACGTAAGCGCTTTGCGATAAACATTGCGTTTAAATGCAATGACTTCCTCAATTGGATACCAATAATTAACCCACCGCCAGTCATCAAATTCAGGTTTTTTCATTGCATTAAGATTAATATGGGAATCAGAACTTTTAAGACGTAATAAAAACCATTTTTGTTTTTGGCCAATACATAATGGGCTATTGCGCCGTATAAAAAATCGAGGTAAACGATAACGCAACCACATTTGTGTTGCAGCAATGACTTCTACATCTTTTGGTAGTAATCCAACTTCTTCTTGTAATTCACGATACATGGCTTCAATGGGAGTTTCTCCAGCATCCATGCCCCCTTGAGGAAATTGCCATGAGTGTTGTCTAATACGACGTCCCCAAAATACTTCATTTTGATCATTTAATAAAACCATAGCGACGTTTGCGCGAAATCCTTCTTGATCAATCACCTTCGCACCTTTGTCTGAATTTCTTACTAATTTCATCATACCTGAAATAGTGACAATTTTCCCACAAAATCCGGCATATTTCATAATAATAACCGCATAATGGTGACTTCTTGAGATTCTTAAATCCACTCTGAATCTGATGATTACTTTACAAAATAGTCACATGAAAGTGCGTTTGATTCAATAGCATTAATGTTTAGAATATGTCTTTTTAACCATCTAATGCACTAAATAGGCTTTCATCACCAGTGGCAATCGCCTTAGCATGCTTTGTTATTTTTTCAATTGGCCAATTCCACCAAGCAATTTTTAATAATTTCGTAATTGTTGCCTCATCAAATCGTTTCCGTATTAGCCTAGCCGGATTTCCACCTACAATACTATAGGGTTCAACATCATTCGTAACAACTGCATCAGAGGCTATAATAGCACCATGACCAATGTTAACACCTGGCATCACAATGGCATGATAACCAATCCAAACATCATGCCCAATAACTGTATTACCTTTATAATCAGAGATTAAAGGCACCTGTTGCCAATGACTGCCAAAGATACAAAAAGGGAATGTCGAAAATCCATTCTGGCCATGGTTGGCACCATTCATAATGAAACGAACATTCGTTGCTATTTGACAAAATTTCCCAATGATTAATTGATCACCAATAAAATCAAAATGATACAGCACATTGTTATTAAAATTTTCAACGGATTCCGGATCGTCATAATAAGTATAATCACCCACAATAATATTCGGATTTGTGATAATGTTTTTTAAAAAACAAAGGCGTTTCACATTCGGGAGGGGGAATTTGGTATTTGGATTGATCATCATATCTTCCTTAACATAGGCCCTGCTTTCTGTCTGGGGTGCGCAGAAAGCTTTGATTGATACAACTTTGTACCAGTTCATCTAAAATAGATTACAATAAAATCATTGTTCATAAACATTTTTCGGTAAAAGCAGACACAAAGGAATTGAAATAACCATTAATATTGGTACCATTGACATCGCTAAATAATATTCTTGTATTGTTGAAACGATATGATGATCTACTTTATGAACTCCAGCAATAGATAAAAGCCAACCAAAAAGTGGTAATAATATCACGGCAATTAAATTATTATTCATATTAACCCCAGCAACGGAGGTGGCTGTGGCTTCTTTTGGACAAATCGCTTTTGCCATGCCAAATGTTAATACCTCTGAACCGACAGCAATGCCTAATAAAGAATATAAAGTAATAAACAGCCATAAAGGCATCGGTAAAAAAATGATAATTGTCGATAAAATTGCAATGGTAATACAACTGAACATCATATAAAACCGATAGCGTGTTGATTTTGCTGAAATCATTGACACAATAATACAACCAACTGCTGTTCCAATAAATAATAATGAATTTAAGTCCGCTGCAATAACGCTAGAAACATTAAATTTAGTTCGGATAAAATCAACACCCCATAAAGAAGCTAATACATTAATGGGAATAAATAAAGTTCCACTGATAAAACTAACCACCCAAAATCGATACGCTTTGACAATCAACCAAAGTTCAGAAAGGCGTTGACGAAAACTGTTACTTGTTGTTCTACTAGCTTCATATTCCGGATGCTTTTTAATAAAAATTAACATTAAAATAAAAACAACAGCTCCAATGACTGTAAAGACATTGGTACCTAATCGCCACCCTAACTGATTAACAAGCACTTGCATAACAGTATCTGTGACTAATCCTCCCATTAAACCAACCACAAGTGTCAAACCAATAAAAAATGAAAAAAAGCGATTAGGTAACCACATTGCTGCAACTTTAGCTGCACCAATAAAGCCAAAAGCTGACCCTACTCCCATTAATAAACGACCTGTAAAAGCTATTGAGAAATCAGGTGCAATAGCAAAGATAAAATTACCTAGTACACATAAAAACATCGCTCCAGAAATGACCCATTTAATATTATATTTATCAAGGATAATCCCCGCGGGAATTTGAAAAATAATATAGGTATAAAAATAAGCGGAGCTTAAAAACCCAATTTGCGTTGTATTGATTTCTAAATCTTTTTCTAGTGAATGAAGCATCACACTTGGTGCCACTCGAATGAAAAAATCATAACTATAAAATATTGTGGTCAGTAAAAAAATAAACCAACCATAAACGAGTAGCATTTTTTTATTCAACATTGGTTGATATCCCTAAATATTTGATTAAATTTATGAAACGTTGGTTTACAAACATTTGTGTCAAATAACCCTTAATGATCTAAAACACATTAGCTAAGTGTGCTAAGTTTTTTTAACATGTTTTGGCAAAAGCAAACACAAAGGAAAAGACACAATCATCAAGATAGGTACCATGGACATGGCTAGATAATACTCTTGGACTGTGGAGACAACATGATGATCCACTTTATGGACCCCCGCGAGTGTTAATAACCAACCGAACAATGGTAATAAAATCACGGCTATTAAATTATTATTCATATTAACACCGGCAACAGCTGTAGCTGTGGCTTCTTTGGGGCAAACAGCTTTGGAAAAGCCAAATGTTAACACCTGCGGGCCAACACAAACCCCTAATAAAGAAAATAAGCCAATAAATAACCATAAAGGCATCGGTAAAAAAATGATAGCTGACGATAAAATGGCAATGCTAATACAACTAAACATCATATAAAACCGATAACGTGTCGATTTTGCTGAAATAAACGAAACAATTACACACCCTACAGCTGTTCCAATAAATAATAATGAGTTTAACTCCGAAGCAACCGAGCTAGACACATTAAATTTAGTTCGAATAAAATCAATTCCCCATAAAGAAGCTAACACATTAATAGGAATAAACAGTGTGCCACTGATAAAACTAATAACCCAAAAGCGATATTCTTTGATAATAATCCAAAGCTCGGACAAACGCTGACGTAAACTATTACTGCCAGTTTTACTTGCTTCATATTCGGGATGTTTTTTAATGAAAATTAGCATCATGATGAAAAGGCCAGCACCAATTACTGTAAAAATATTATTACCTAGTCGCCAGCCAAATTGCGTGACTAAACTTTGCATCACAGTATCGGTTACCAGTCCCCCCATTAAACCAATAACAGTAGTTAAGCCAATGAAAAATGAAAAAAATCGACTTGGCAGCCACATTGAAGCAAGTTTTGCTGCACCAATAAAGCCAAAAGCAGACCCTGCTCCCATTAATAAACGCCCTACAAAGGCGATAGTAAAATCAGGCGCAATAGAGAAAACAAAGTTACCTAACACGCATAAAAACATGGCTCCAGAGATTACCCATTTAATATTATATTTATCCAGAATGATCCCAGCAGGAATTTGAAAAATAATATACGTATAAAAATAGGCTGAACTTAAGAAACCAACACCAGTTGTGCCAATACTAAAATCTTTTTCAAGCGAATGAAGCATAACACTTGGTGCGACTCGAATAAAAAAGTCATAACTATAAAATACAGCGGCTAATAAACAAATAAACCAACCATATATTAATAACATTCTTTTACTAAGCATCAGTCCTCACTTATATTTATTGATTAAAATCATTTCACCCTACCAGCTGAATGATTATATTGCAATCATTTAAGATTGATTTTGATACAAATCAATTAATTTAAAGTCGAATAATTCGAGTATTTAAGAAAAGTCAGCTTTATAAAATCACGATCACACAAAGCTTGGCAGTCATTGCAAATAGAGGAAAAAATATGGAAAATACGTTTTACTGAGTCATTGTCTCAGCAAGTTTTTTCGCTTTAACAATCGCTTCTTTACGTTGTTGATCTGTTAAGTGAGAAGCGAATTGATTGATCATCTTGTCCACTTTTTGACCAGATAAACGATGCTGGTGATTAGAATCCTCAACTAGCCCATGGCGCGCCACTAACATCCATGTATAAGCTAACTCAAAATTTTGATCTGCCCCTTGGCCATCAGCAAGCATTAAACCTAATTGATATTGTGCTTCAATATCACCACCATCAGCCGATTGTCGCATCCAATCAAATGCTTTTTGATCACTTTGATTAACACCACGGCCTTTTTCATACATCATAGCTAAATTAAACTGGGCTTTTACATTGCCTTGTTTAGCGGCTTTTTGATACCATTCAACAGCCTTTTTATCTGATTTTTTGACGCCATCACCACTTGCATACATAACGCCGACTTGATATTCAGCCTTATCAAATGATTGTTTTGCTGCTTTCATGTACCAATCAAAAGCTTTTTCAGCATTTTTCTTAATGCCTTGGCCTTGATCATACATTAAACCAATATTGTATTGTGCTGGGGCATAATCTTGCTCAGCAGCTTTTTTATACCATTGGTATTCTTGGTCTAAATCTTTTTTAACACCTAGCCCATGTCCATATAAGTAGCCAATGGCTTTTTGAGCTCCGGCAATGCCTTTATCAGCCAGCGGCTCATAACAATCGTAGGCTTTTTGATAAGTTTGACCTTGTAATTGAGTATGACACTGATTTAATTGTTTTTGATCTGCCTTTGTTATCTGATGCTCTTGGCTATGATCCTTTGTTGACTGTTCACCGGATGAACAAGCCGTTAGCATGCCTGTTATGCCTAATAAAATACCGATCGTAATTGGTTTTAATTTCTGCATAGTTTCTCCTAAAAATCATTGTTTCATCACCACCCTAT
>CAZAJS010000012.1:0-9369 GCA_964485635.1 uncultured Francisellaceae bacterium | reverse complement strand
TGTTACAGATATTAACCAAAACTACAAGTTATTCAATTTGATTGGAGTGAATTTTACTAGCAAAAAATGTCTATTTGACTTACAATTTGCATTAAAATATCTCTTTAATTAAGGAATTTTCAATGAAAACGATTAAAACTACCGATATTATTAATAGTGTTGCTGATGCCCTGCAATTTATTTCATACTATCATCCTAAAGATTTTGTTGATGCGATGTATGAGGCCTACCAACGTGAACAATCACAACCAGCAAAAGAAGCAATCGCTCAAATTCTAATCAACTCTCGCATGGCAGCTTATGGCCACCGACCGATTTGTCAAGATACTGGAATGGTATGTGCATTTATTAAAGTCGGTATGGATGTGCAACTTGATCAAACTGATCGAAGTATTACTGAATTAATTAATGAGGGGGTCGCCCAAGCTTATCAAAATACTGATAATCCCCTGCGCGCTTCCATGGTTAATCCACCTGATGGACCTAGAACGAATACTCAAGATAATACGCCTGCGATTGTTCATGTTGATTGGGTTGTTGGTGATACCATTGAAATCGATATTGCGGCTAAAGGGGGGGGATCAGAATTTAAATCTAAATTTAAAGTTCTAAACCCTAGCGATAGTCTAGTTGACTGGGTTTTAGAAATGTTGCCAACGATGGGAGCTGGTTGGTGTCCTCCAGGGATTATTGGTTTAGGTATTGGTGGAACCGCTGAAAAAGCCATGCTTTTAGCCAAATCATCACTAAATGAGCCCATTGATATGCCAGAAATTTTAGAACGTGGTCCACAAACACGCTTAGAAGAACTGCGTGTTGAACTATACCATCGCATCAATGAGCTTGGTATTGGTGCACAAGGGCTTGGTGGTGTGACAACCGTTCTTGATGTGAAAATTCACGAATATCCAACACATGCGGCTTGTAAGCCAGTTGCTTTAATTCCTAACTGTGCAGCAACACGCCATGTGCATTTTTCTTTAGATGGTTCTGGGCCCGCAGAAATGCCAGTGCCAGCCTTAGAAGATTGGCCTGAAATTACAGAAACCAGCTCAACACAAGCTCAACGTGTTAATCTTGAGCAACTAACGCAAGCTGATATCGAAAATCTACAACCAGGTCAAACCTTATTATTAAATGGCAAACTGTTAACGGGGCGTGATGCGGCACACCAACGTATTGTTCAAATGGTCCAAGAAGGCAAACCTTTGCCCGTTGATTTTAAAAATCGCTTTATTTATTATGTTGGCCCTGTTAACCCCGTCGGAGATGAAATTGTGGGTCCTGCTGGGCCAACAACAGCTACCCGTATGGATAAATTTACCGAATTTATGCTCGATCAGGTTGGCATCTGCGGAATGATTGGAAAAGCAGAACGCGGGGCTGATACCATCGAAGCTATTAAAAAGCACCGTGCCGTGTATTTAATGGCAGTCGGTGGAGCGGCTTATTTAATTTCAAAATCCATTCGCTCTGCTAAAGTCGTTGGCTTTGAAGATTTAGGCATGGAAGCCATTTATGAATTTGAAGTACAAGATATGCCTGTGACTGTTGCAGTTGACAGTCAAGGCCACTCAGTTCATCAATCCGGCCCAGCTGAATGGAAAGCAAAAATTGCTGATATGAAAAATCTGGCTTCAGGCTCATAATTCAATTACTCAATCATCTTTACTTTAAATTAATATTAACCTCATAAGGAACAAGGATTATGGCCTTATTTGATCTTAACCAGCATCATTTATCTGATCTTATTATGGCGGATTCTCATCGAAATCAAGCTGCATTGACGCTGGTGTTAAATTTACTCAAGAAAGATCAAATCAAACATTTTTCTTATCTGCGCATCTCAGAAAAGGCTCAATCTTGGTTTGTTGGAACCTATGATAAGGCACGTTTGATGGCCTATTTAAAAAATGATGATTGGTGGGATCATTCTCTTTATAAACCTTATACCACCGCTAGCTACCGTATTGTTGATCCGAGTATCGATATGCCTGAGGGACAATCAGCTTAATATCAATCATATGTGCAAGATGAGTTATCGATTTTTTTTGATCGACATTATCAAAACTACAAAGATATTTTTTGTTTTGTTATTAATAAAACACATTATCAACAATTATCATTCAGTGATTCATTGAAATTATATGAACGCTTAAATGCAGCAGCTGATTTATGCTATAGCATGATTGAGTTTGAAACAATGATTCAACTACCGGATCATTTTAATTTAACAGGACGTCATACCATTTCAGCCTGTCAAAAACACATTTTAGATGACTATCAATTAAGCCAAACACAACTGAGTTATTTAGGCTATTTGTCGATGGGTTACACAGCCAAGCAAATTGCCGGATTTATGAATAAATCATACCGCTCAGTTCAAGATGTCATTCAAACTTTGTCTAAAAAATTTAATTTATCAACCAAAACACAACTTACCCATGTCGCAAAAGTTATTTTTAGTTATTTTAAGTAAAATAATTATTTCAAACAATGATCAAGAAATTAGCCACATCATTTATGATAAGGGTGCCCCTTATTAAGCGCCTGTGCTCGATATAGCTGCTCAAGTAATACAACTTTTGCCATCGGATGCGGTAAAGTCATGGCTGATAAAGAAAGTTTATAATGTGCTTGTTGAATAATTTGTGGGTCAAGCCCATCAGGCCCTCCGATAACAAGCGCTATTTTTTGATAATCTCGCTGCCATTGTAATAGCTGGTCTGCCCATTGCTCCGTTGATAAACTACGACCTTTTGCATCTAATACAATAATCCAGTCCTGCTTTTCTAAATGTGGTTGAATTGTCAAAGCTTCTTGCTGCATTGCCTGGTTTTTAGAAGTATTCTTGCCTCTTTTTGCTAAAGGTACCTGACAAAGTGTTAATTGCCATGGCGATTGAATCCGTTTTTGATAAATATCACAGGCGTCAGAAGCCCACTGCGGGGGTTTTTGTCCCACCGTAATCAATTTAATTTTCATATTGAACAAAACACAATTGGGTTGTAGTTGATAAATCTGGACGATATTCATAACCAGATTCGTTAAAATGCTTGATTTGATCAATGGTATCTATTTGATGATTTGCGATATAGCGGGCCATTAACCCACGTGCTCGTTTTGCTAAAATTCCAATCGTTCGATATTGACCTTGCCGATATGTTTTAAACTGGATATCATACCAAGGACAATCTAATTTTTTCCGATCAATTGCACTGGCATATTCATTAGAAGCTAAATTGATAATACCAGGATTCATTTGATCCATACACGCTTGTTGTAAATGCTTTGTTAAAATACCGCGCCAATAATCAACCAGTTTTTGCCCATCAACCATTAACTTTGTCCCCATTTCTAATCGATATGGTTGAATTAAGTCAGCTGGCTTTAATAAGCCATAAAGGCCTGACAAAATACGTAGATGATCATTGGCAAAGGATAAAGCTTGTGATGATAAACTCCCAGCATCTAAAGCGCGATACACATCTCCTTTTAATGCAAATAGGGCCGGTTGACTGATTGGTTGGCTATATTCATTGACCTGAAATTCAAGATACATTTGATAGACTTGCTGGGCTAATCGATGACTAACTTTCATTAAATTTTCAATATCAACTGGGTCAAACTGCTGCATTTGTGCAACAAGTTTTTGAATATTTTTTTGAAATATTGGTTTTGATAAAGGCAAATCTACCCTTTCTGGTGACTCAAATGACTGCTTTTTTGCAGGAGAAAGTAATATAAACATACAACACCTTTTTAAGTTTGACAATCATACCACGATGGTTGGCTTATTTTTCAGCTCTGTGGACTTTTTATAAATTAAAACCATACCGACAATTCCTAATAGAATCAATCCCATGATCAAGAATGCCAACCCCCAATGCGGCAGCCAATGTAGAATAAGTGCAGCAACTAAGGGAGCACTACCGGCTAACCCATTACCAACACCATAAGAAAAAGCACAACCTGTAGTCCGCCATTCTTGCTCAAATGCCATGGCAAATAATGGTGATACAGTAGCTTGCATAAATGCCATAATGATTGTCATGATGAATAAAACTATTAAACTAATCAAACTAATTGATAATTTCAGCATTGCAATTAATGGTATGGCCAATACAAATAAGCTACCGGCGGTCAAAATAAACACCCACAATGAACCAAACCGATCAACAAACTTGCCTGCAATTGGATAAAGTACACAAGCTAAGGCTAGCGCCATCATATTCAACCAAGCTGCTGTTTGTTTCGCCACCCCTAGATAAGCGACCTGATAGGCCATTAAATAAGTAAACGTTAAGTAGTACAATGAGGCACACATTGTTGTTAATGCCACAACTGCCATTATTGCTGGCCATTGTTTCAAAAGTGCTGATACAATTTTTTTAGACGATTTATCTGATGGTTTAGCTGGAATCAGTCGCTGTTGACCTCGATTAAGATACAAGTAGATCATAAATAAAACCCCACTTAAAGCAAATGGTAAACGCCATCGAATTGTATCAGGAATCACACCCTGCCAATAAGACATGGCCCATCCAACAAAGCTTGCTAACAAAAAACCTAGTGATGAAACAGTAAAAATCAAACTCACAGCGAACCCTCTTTGTTGGGTATGTTCATTTGCTGATAATGTAATCAAGCCTGGCATTTGCCCACCTACTGACAAGCCCTGAATTAAACGAAGTGTCACTAATAGCATCGGTGCAACCCATCCAATCATAGAATAATCTGGCAGTAGCGCAATTAAAAAGGTAGTAATCCCCATTGCAATAACACATATATTAACAATTTTCCGCGGAGAATATAAATCACTTAACCAGCCTGCTAATACACCACCAACCGGTCTGACAATGGAACCAGCAGCAAAGGTGGCTAATGTCGCCAAAGTGCTAAAATAAACATTGTTTAAAGGGAAAAAGTGTTGCCGAATCATTTCGATAAAATACATGTATAATGAAAAATCATACCATTCAAGAATATTGCCAAATGATAATCGAAAAAAATCACCTAGTTTATTGTCCATGTGTGTCTTAACTTTGATTTAGGTCAAAATTAAGCGTAACAGACTTAGCACATCTGCTCAACATTCATCAAGCAAATGTCCATGGAGGATTATAATATTTTGCCATGGCAAAATATTATAATCGAATCGGCATTACAATATACCGACTATTCGTTGTTTCATCTTTAATAATAATGCTCATGGTTGGATCTGATAGGTATAAATCTACTTTTTCAGCATCTAAAACATTTAATACATCTAACAAATAATTTACATTAAAACCAATTTCCATAGGTTGATCTTGATAATTGACTTCAATTTGATCCATTGCTTCTTCATGTTCTGGGTTATTGGCTGATAATGTCATAACATCTGCATCTAACTGTAATCGTACACCACGATATTTTTCATTCGCTAAAATAGCCGTTCGTGTCAATGATTTTTTTAAGATTAACCGATCAGCGACTAATACTTTGTGATTATCCTTTGGAATAACACGCTGATAATCAGGATAATGTGCATCAATTAATTTAGAAGTAAACTGATATTCTTCAAAACTAATGCGAAAATGGTTCATTCCAAATTGAATATTAGCCTCTTGATCTTCAAAATTAGATGGACTAATTTTTAATAATTCATTGACGGCTTTTCGCGGAATAAGCATATGTTTTGTATCTAAATAGGTGTTATTAATAGTCGTATCAGACAATGCCATCCGATGGCCATCTGTGGCCACTACTCTAAATTGATCTTCATTAATCTCCCATAACATGCCATTTAAAAAATAACGCACATCATTATTTGCCATGGCAAATTGAACTCGTTTAATACTATTAATTAAATCTTTTAACGGCATTTTGAAATAAGCATTGCTAACATCTTCATCCATGGCTGGAAAGTTTTTAGGATCTTGAAGTGTTAACGTGAATTTTGAAGATCCTGATGTCACGCGACCCCGTGTTGGTCCATCTGCCGTAATATGAATATAAGCATCATTATCTAATGTCCGGACAATATCCATTAATTTACGTGCTGGTATTGTGATATCACCCGGTTCAGACTCCATTGTTAATGGGACTGTTACCTGAATTTCTGTTTCTAAATCTGAGGCTTTTATTTGTATTTGTTGTTCAGTTACTTGGATTAATAAATTATTTAAAATAGGCATTGTATGCTTTTTATCAGCAATGGCAACGACTGATTGTAATGGCTTAATTAAGTCTTCTTTTGCAATAGTGAGTTTCATTGTTAATCCCTTTTACTATTGTGATAGTTTACGGCTTAATGTTTGATAGGCTTCTTTTAAACTATTATTTGTTTCTAATTGCTTTTTAACTGTTTTGACTGCGTGTAAAATAGTGGTATGGTCACGCCCCCCAAAAAAACCACCAATTTCTGGCAAACTATGACTGGTTAATTCACGCGCTAATGCCATGGCTAACTGTCTTGGTTGAGCAATATCTCTTGATTTTTTCTTTGATAATAAATCCGTTATTTTAATATTATAATAATCAGCAACTACACGTTGAATATTATCAACTTTAATAATTTTTTCTTGAATACTAATGACATCATTTAAGCATTCATAGGCCAATTTTTCATCAATATTGCGATTATTAAATTGTGCATAATTTAAAACACGTCGTAAAGCCCCTTCTAACTCTCGCACATTTGAACGAATATGCCGAGCAATAAATAATGCAACGTTTTGGCTAATACTGCGCCCAAATTGCTGAGATTTTTGCAGTAAAATAGCCGTTCTTGTTTCTAAATCTGGAATATCAACAGTTGTGGTTAAACCATAATTAAATCTTGAAACCAAACGTTCTTCTAGTTTTGGAATTTCTTTAGGGTATTTATCACAAGATAAAACAACTTGTTTTCCATTTTCTAAAAGCGTATTAAATGTATGGAAAAACTCCATTTCTGAACCACTTTTTCCAGCAATAAATTGTATATCATCAACTAATAAAACATCAACAGAACGATAAAAATTTTGAAATTCATCGCCAGAATGAAGTCGGACAGCATCAACATAATCTTTTACAAACCGTTCGGATGTCACATATAAAACATGGGCCTCAGGATTATTATTACGAACATGATTTCCAATCGCATGCATTAAATGGGTTTTACCTAAACCACTGCCTCCATAAATAAATAAAGGATTATAGGCTTGTCCCGGATTAACGGATACTTGCATTGCAGCTGCTCGGGCAACTTCATTAGCTTTACCGACGACAAAATTATCAAAATTATAATCTTGGCGCAGTGGTGAACCAAATTCAACTTGACGTCCTTGTTTAGGTAAAGATAAAGCTTCATCAAAACCATGAAGTTGTGTTTCATTATTCTCTGAATCTTTTATTTGCACATTATCAGATTGATATGGCATGGATTGATCAGATTCAGGTTGCGTGATTTGTAAACTTTCATTTTTTTTAAACAAGTCAACCTGTGGACCAACACTAGTTTTCGTGTTTGATCCAGCATTATAATTCATTGAGGATGATTGCTTATCAGGCGGATATCCAAATGAAAATTCCACAAGCAAATGTTGTTTTTTCGTTACCGTGCGTAAAGTTTCCACAATTTTTTCTTTATAGCGTGTTTCGATCCAACTTAATACAAATTGGTTCGGTGCATACACTGTGAATAAGTTACCGTCATGAGTCGTTTTTAACGGTTTTATCCACGTTTTAAATTCTTGTTCTGAAAATAGTTTTTGCAACTGAGTTAAACAGTCATCCCAAACTGACATAATAAAAAATCCTCGATTTAAAGGGCGTTTACGCCAGTATTATACAAAAAGGCATCTAGCAAACTTTTCAATATGAAAGCTTAATAAGCATTATAGCAAAGCCACAAGGAAGTTCAATCAGCCACATCAAGCTTGTGGATAACTATGTGAATAACTATGTGGGATTATTGTGGAATCCCTTGTGGATAACATTGTTATCAGTATTATGGATATCTTGGGGATTGATTGTGGATTCAAAAATTTCAAAATCTTATCCACAAGAAATCCACATTAATCCACAAGGTGTTCATAGGCTTATCCCCATATTAATCAACAGGTCTAATCCAGGGAATATCCGGTTTTTAGGTGGATATCCACAGGATAACACTTACCTTATAATCATAACAACAAATCAATAAAATATTTAAATAATAATAGGAAAGCCTAAAAAAGAGGTTCTAGGATGAAAAAAATAATTTTAAAGACAATGTGAATAACCTTGGTATTGTTTATCTAAATGAAGGTTTTTTTTAAAAAACTGTTGTGGATCCTTCACACAAAATTAAGATAGCGCAAACAAAAAGCGATTTATCCACAATCTATTTGTCTAGTCTACGACATACTAGATTAAACTCCGGCCTAGCGTTAATATTTTTGTTTAAAGACATTTCCACAAGAGCATAAAACCTATTATTAAGTAAATAAATCCACATAACTTAGTTGACGGATTTGTTTACATAGATTAAGATAATTAGTCTTATTCGTGTATAAAAAATAAAAGGTGACTGTGATGAAAAGAACATATCAACCAAGTAACTTAAAAAGAAAAAGAACTCATGGCTTTCGTGTTAGAATGAAAACACTACATGGGCGTAAAGTAATTAAAAATCGTCGATCAAAAGGTCGTCATAAACTTGCAGCATAGTTTTGCATTTGACAAATCTCAACGGCTTAGTCATTCAGCAATTCAATATGTTTTTCAAAATATTGAAAAACGAATTGATACTTTTTATGCGACATTTTTATTAACAACATCGCCTAGCGAATCTGCTGGAGTTGCTATTATTGTTGCGAAAAAAAAAGTAAAAAAGGCCGTCCAAAGAAATTTATGCAAACGTGTTTATAGAGAATTTTTTCGACTAAATCAAAATCATTTAGGCCATGCTTGGATGGTTGTCATTGTCAAAAAATCAGCGAATGAGGCATCAAAAGCACAACTATGGGCATCTATCGATTTTTTAAAAAACTGATTTCATTGCCTTTTATTGGATTGATTATATTTTATCAATATAGTATTAGCCCTTTTATAGTTCAACGATGCCGTTTTTATCCAAGCTGTTCTTGTTATGCGAAAGAAGCATTTAAAAAGCATGATTTTGTTTATGCAACTTATTTAACTTTTAAAAGATTAGCAAAATGTCATCCTCTGTCACGTCGTCATGGCGTTGATTTTGTTCCAGAAAAAAACCAGCGTAAGAAAGGTTAACCTTATGAAGTCCACACATTTGAGAATCATCCTATTAGCCACCCTTGCCTTAATGGTGATTTCTTTATTTAGCCGTTGGGAAGCAATGTACGGGCAACCCCCTACAAATGAAGCGAAACAACAAAGCCAACA
>CAZAJS010000011.1:0-25478 GCA_964485635.1 uncultured Francisellaceae bacterium | reverse complement strand
ACATTACCCTGATAAATCGCTCGGTGATGCGCCTGATCAATTGTTAAAGCATCACTACAAATGGTAATAGGCCCATCTTTAGTAACTTGATTGCCCATTAAATTTTGTTGCGATGGACGACTATAGGCCAAAATGCTGAACATACTGAGCGCTATGGCTAATAATAGCTTAATTTGATTGTTCAGTAGCATCATAACTCCTTACATTTGACAATAATTGATAATTACCTTGATTAATCTGACCATCCAGACCTTTTCCAATCGTGCCATTTGCCGTATCTGTTTGTTGTATCGTAACCCATTGATCTGTTGTGATGGTTTGCTCATTTGGTTGATAATGTGCTTGCTTTGTTTTAATGGTCATAGGAGGTTGTGAACCAAACGCTTCCCGTGTTGCCACAACATGATTATGCAACCAAACATCAGTGTGGTCTGAATTGACTTTGGCTTTAGGTGCTTGAATCTGCCATGGTGGCTGATCCGGTTTTTGTTGGTTATACAGTCGCATCGTGACATCGTCGTATGACTGGTGTCCATCCGCATATAACCATGCTTGATCAGCCTGTCCATGATAAGCATCAATTTGATTGATTTGCCGTTTTTGATAAGTCATTTGATGCGCCTTACCTAATACAAAATCATCGGCCAAATCATTTTGCCCGACATATTGCATGGATAAGTCCACGACCCACCAACTACTAGCAGTAGCCACAATGGCTAATCCTAAGGTAATGACTACTGATCGCTTGCTAACCCACATGAAAAATCTGCCTGGCCTTTTGTTTCAAATTGTTCAATATAATCAACAGACTGCTGTTGGCTAATTAGCCAATCACATAATTGACGAACTGCACCATGTCCTCCATGATACGTGCTTACCCAATCACAACGATCTTGTACTGCCATAACAGCATCAGCCGGACAACTGGCCAGTGCAACTTGCCTCATCACAACTAAATCAGGTAAATCATCCCCCATATATGCAATATTTTGAGGGCAAATCCCTGTTTTTTCTTGTAAATCAACAAAAGCATTGTGTTTATTTTTTTGACCTTGGTAAACATGCTCAATGCCTAAATCAGCTAAACGTTTTGCCACAAGCTCCGAACGCTTACCCGTAATCACAGCAACCTGAATACCAGCTTGTTGCAAAAGCTTGATCCCTAAACCATCTTTAACATTAAAATTTTTACACTCAACCTTTTCATTTGTTAGAATAATCGCACCGTCTGTTAATACCCCATCAACATCGAGCACTAACAGTTGAATGTCAGCAGCAATGGCATTTAAGTCATTTGACACACTAGACTCCTTGTCTATGATTGAAAGTCGATTGCCATTATAACAAAAAACGCCTAGTAAATCATTCGATTTTCCAATCAAGGTCTTGTATAATTACCATGCTTTAACCAATATTTTTAATAAAAGGATTTTTATGGGCTATCGACTTTCTAAAATTTATACAAAAACGGGTGATCAAGGCACAACAGCTTTGTCTGATAATCAACGTATTGCCAAAAGTGACGAAAAAATTATTGCCATTGGTGCCATTGATGAGCTAAATGCCACGATCGGGCTTGTAATTACTTATACTGATATTGAGCCTATCAGCGATATACTCATTACCATTCAACATGACTTATTTAATGCTGGAGCCGAAGTTTCAATGCCCGATTACCATGTTTTAACACCCAACCATATCCACCAGCTTGAACAATGGATTGACCACTTCAATGCCGATTTGCCTGCCTTAAAAGAATTTATTTTACCAGGTGGGGCTCCTGCAGCGGCCTTTTGTCATCAGGCAAGAACGATTGCTCGTCGTTGTGAAACACAACTTGTAACCATGTGCCATCATCAGGCATCATTACAACAGCGTTATCATATTTTACTTCAATATATCAATCGACTATCTGATTTGCTGTTTGTCACTGCTCGAACACTTAATCATGCAACCAATACCAATGAAACCCTATGGCAAAGCCATCGAGTGACAAAAAATCAAGGATAATAGAGTATGCGTATTATCATTTTAGGCGCCGGTCATGTTGGCTCTTCTTTAGCGAAAAACTTACAAAAGCAACATGATATTACCATTATCGATACTGATCCGGAAAAACTACGCTACATTCAAACCCACTATGATGTCCAAACGGTCTGTGGCATTGCAAGCCATCCGGATAAATTAGAAGCCGCGAATGCAAAAGATGCTGATTTGTTAATTGCCGTAACCAACAATGATGAAGTCAATATTGTTGCCTGCCAAATTGCTTATAGCTTATTTAAAATTCCGAAAAAAATTGCTCGCTTGCGTACTAAAAGCTATACCCGTTATGCACAAATTTTCAACCGTGATGATATTCCCATTGATTTTATTATCAACCCTGCCGAATTCGTCACACAAATGTTGGTTCGTTTAATTGAAAACCCCGGCAGTTTTCAAGTGGTTGATTTTGCCAATAATCGCTTACAAATTGCCGGGGCACAAGTAGCTGAAACATCTAATCTTATTGGCATGTCCTTAGCCGAATTTCGACGCGAATTACCTGGAGTTGATGCCAGAATCATGGGGATTTATCGTGATGGCAATTCACTGGATTTAAGTGATAAAACACGACTAGCGGCATTTGATGATGTTTTTTTTATCACAGAACGAACCAATCTATCTATTGTCTTAGCAGAGTTTTGTCCGGATCAAACACGGTTTAAAAGTATTTTTATCGCCGGTGGCGGTAAAATTGGTACGGCCTTAGCACAAAGACTTGAAAAGAAATACACAGTCAAATTAATTGAAAAAAATCCGGATCATTGTCACCATGCGGCTGAAATCTTAGAAGAATCTATTGTTTTATCAGGTGATGCGGCAGATAATGAGTTGCTAGATCCGGAAAATATTGATCAGGCGGATTTATTTTGTGCCGTAACCAATGATGATGAGGCCAATATCATGTCGGCCATGCTTGCTAAACGTCTAGGAGCGAAAAAGACAATCGCCCTGATTAATAGTCTTAGTTATGCCGAGCTTGTTAATGAAACCCAAACTATTGATCATGGCATTTCCCCTCATCGGATCACCATTGGTGTGATTCAGACTTACCTTCGTAAAGGTGAAATGCTGAATATTTATTCATTATATGGGGGACGTTGTGAAGCCATGGAAATTGTTGTCCATGGAAACCCTCAAAGCTCACCCATTGTTGGCAAAAAAATAAAACAAATCAACCTACCTCCTAGTGTTCGTATTGGCGCTATTATCCGTAATAATAAAGTTATGATTGCTCATGATGAGCATACGATTGTCAAAAAAGACCGGATTGTGATCGTAATTACAGATTTGAAACAAACGGCTATTATTGAAAAACTTTTTCAAGTTTTACCTGTTTACTTATAAACCAACCTATGCCATAATTCTTATCAACGCATCTTGATTTTCGGTCACTGTCTTATGCAAAATAAATCACAAAAAATCGGCTTATTTTTACTTGTCTTATTAATCACCAGTGCCGTGGACAATGTTCGTAACCTCCCTGCAACAGCGGCGGCCGGGACTTACATTTTTTACTTTTTTTTAATTGCTGTGGCGTTATTTTTACTACCTGTAACACTGATTTCTGCTGAATTATCGGCAACACATACCTCTGAAAAGACCGAGGGCATTTATGGTTGGGTTAAACAAGCATTTGGTCCTAAAATGGGAATGTTTGCCATATGGTGTCAATGGATTAACACGTTGATCTGGTTTCCTTCTATTTTAATTTTTATTGCCAATACCGCTGTATTTTTAATTGCCCCTTCTTTAGCACAAAACAAAATTTTTGCCGCAAGTTTTATCATTACCACATTTTGGTTAATGACAATTATTAATTTATTTGGCTTGCGCACGTCAGCAAAATTTGCCAGCTTTTGTGGTATGATCGGAATGATTATCCCAATGGGACTGATCGTTTTATTTGCCTTAATCTGGTTATTAATGGGCAATACGAGCCATATTCAATTTACCACCAATAATGTCATCCCTAATCTTTCTTCTCAAGGGGCCTGGATGGGGCTAACAGCCATCATTACCTCTTTCTTAGGACTAGAATTAGCCACGGTTCATGTGAGTAAAGTCAACAATCCAAAACGTAATTTCCCCATTGCTTTATTTATTTCAACAATTTTTATGGTCGCGACCATGTTGCTTGGCGCATTAGCCATTAGTATGTTGTTCCCACAAGCAAAAATTAACGTTGTTAATGGAACCATTATGGCATTTGAACGCTTTTTAAATGCTTACCATATTGGATTACTCTTTCCTATTTTAGTCATTATGATTTTAATTGGATCTATGGGCTCAATGGTTAACTGGCTTATTTCACCGGCAAAGGGCCTGCTTCAAGCAGCTGATGATCATTTTTTACCATCCAGCTTGAAACGCCGTAACCAATATGATGTGCCTCAAAATATTATGATCCTTCAAGCGGTTATTGTGACATTGGTTTGTTTAGCCTTAAACTTTATCCCAACGGTTGATGGTGCCTATTGGCTGTTAACGGATTTAAGTACAGAAATTTATGTTTTGATGTATTTTTTAATGTTTTTAGCCGCAGTGCGTTTAAAACAAACTCGCCGCCAAACAGAACAAAATGATACATTTGAAATGTCTCGGTTTCTCTTTTTTGCATTATGCCTGATGGGCATTATTGGGACAATCTTAGTCATGGTCATTGGTTTTATGCCACCTCGGAGTCATGTGGATCATGAATCACTTCGTTTTATTATGAATTTTAGTATTGGTTTAGTGATTGCATTAGTTCCTGTTATCTTTTTCTTTGGTTATCGAAATCAAGCTAAAAAGCAACAAAGCTAGACATAGTTTAATCCGTTGTTGGCTAATGACATTTTTATCATTTCATAGCATAATAAGACATATGTGGCAATTGACATGATCTGGGTGAACGATGCTAACTTTTTTATCAATTCAACAATTTGTTTTAATTGAATCGGCACAACTAAAGCTACCGGCGGATATGATCACCATTACCGGTGAAACAGGGGCAGGCAAATCAATTTTTATTGAAGCAATCAATGCTTTGCTAGGGGCGCGCACCAATAAAAAATGGCTCGCATCTGACAGCCAACCTACTGAAATTTGTGGCCACTTTGATCTGTCAAACACGCCATCGCTCCAAGAGAGACTAGCAGCTATGCAAATTGAGCTAAACGAGGATCAATCATGCATCATTCGACGTTCTATCTCCCCTAAAGGTCGCAGCCAAGCATTTATTAATGATACCTCCGTGACTTTAAACACACTGAAACACATCACACAGCCTTTAGTTAATTTATGTGGTCAACATGCTTATCATGCCTTACAAGGAACGGATCGACAACTTGATTTAATTGATCGGGCGCTTGGGTTAATGCCTTTACGTCAAACAGTTAAAACCCATTATGAAAAAGCTATGACAGCCTATGATCAACTCAATGCGCTGAAACAGGCAATTGATCAACAAAATACAGAAAAACAGCTTTTAGAATACCAACAACAAGAATTAGCCGAGCTAGCATTAGAAAAAGATGAGCTTGAAACATTACAAACGCTTCACGCCCAACTTTCAACCAGTGAACAAACAGCCTCACAGCTTGAACAAATCAACCAACAGCTTTATCAAGATGATCAAAGCTTAATTAACCAAGCACAACGATTAGTGGATCAATTTGATCAATTACCCGATGCTTTTGCCTCAGAGTCAGTCTCACAGGCACGTCAATTACTTGAACAAGCAAAAGTTTATTTAGAAGAAACTCATGAAGAGACAAAAAATTTAACGGACCAAATTGAAATTAACCCAGAAAAATTACAACAAATTGAAACCCGTCTGTCTGATATTTATGCATTAGCTCGAAAACATCAAGTTTTACCTGAACAACTCACCGAGCATCATCAAATGATTCAAAATAAGCTCGCCTCCTTTGATCAAAAACATCAAAATTATCAGACCTATCAATCTGAATATGAGCATCATTGGCATAATTATTGCCAACAAGCACAAAAGCTTCATCAACAACGCGCTGAAAAAGCTCCTAAACTGGCTGACACCATTACACATTATGTCCGACAACTCAACATGCCTAAGGCAACGGTTGATATTGTTTTCACAGAAACCACTCCCACTGCCCGTGGGACCGATCACTGTCAAATTCAAGCGTGTCTGAATCCAGGCAAGCCAGCGGCAGCCATTGATGCTGTTGCTTCAGGCGGAGAGCTCAGCCGCATTAATTTAGCCATCCAAGTTGCAACAGCCGGTGAAACATTACCCGAAACATTAATTTTTGATGAAATTGATGTTGGCATTAGCGGACAAGCCGCAGAGACGGTAGGTCAATTACTGAAACAATTAACAGACCAATATCATCATCAAATTTTATGTATCACACACCAACCTCAGGTTGCGGCACAAGGATCTTATCAATTAGCGATTAAAAAATCCCAAAAAAATGACCAAACTATTTCATCTATTCATTGGTTAAATCAAGATCAGCGAATTGAAGCAATTGCGCATATGGTCAGCGGTCAAACGATTACGCAAGAAACACGGCATTATGCTCGTTGTTTACTTGAACAACAACGTTTAATTTAACCACATTTTTGGAAGGGATGATCAGCCGGCTTTATACCATTTAACAAGCTGCCAACAGACCCATTCATAAACATAATGAAACAAGCGTAATTTCGTATCTGTCGAATAAATCCATACGGACAATTGTTTTTGATCCAAAATATGTCCATCCGCCTGTTTGATGATTAATTCTAAGTGATCAAAATCCTGTGTTGTGCCTTGCCAGAATTGTTGTAATCCATGCACTTGAATTTCCAAGGTTTGTTGATCTTGTGTGGTATCGATGGTGTTTCTTCGTTGAGCTAAATGTAGCAAGCTTGTCACATAGCCTTGTGTGGCATCGTGTTGCACAGTTAAACGATAAGGCCATGATGCTTGTGTTAAATATTGATTGAATTGTTCGCTAGCAATTGTTCCATTTGTTGCCACACAATAAGGCTGAACAATTTGAGCAATATGTTGCTTTAATGCCTCGACTGTTTGTCGATATTCATCATTCGTATCACTCGGAGCTTGTAATTTAACTTCAATATAGGGGGCAGCACAACGATACCCAATTAAATCATCGGTTAACTGATATTGACCGGGTAATGCTTTTAATTGTTGTGCAATATCCGCCTCAGCGATCCCTAATAATAGCCAATGATAATGAATCAGTGGTTGTAAAACCCAATGGGCTTGCCGTATTTGAGGTAATAACTGTTGCTCAACCATGGCCAAACACTCCCGTGGCGGGCCTGGCAACATCACAATCCATTGGTCATTTGTCTGACAAATACACCCATCGGCTGTGCCATTGGCATTAGGCAGAATTCTTGCTTCGGCTGGAAAGTAAGCTTGTTGTTGATTACTCTCAGGGATGCGGTCAAAACGCTTTGCTAAACGCTCGGTAATACGTTGCCAGCTTGCTTGATCCCATTGTAAAGGTTTTTGTACACAAAAAGCCACCGCATGTCGTGTCTTATCATCAACGGTTGGGCCAAGTCCGCCAATCGTAATGACCATATCATGGGTTTGCTTTAAATAGTTAATGGCATTTTCAATTTCATATTGATCATCCCCACAACTCATATGAGTGCCAATGACAACCCCTATTTGTTTTAACTGTTCAGCCACTTTGGCGGTATTGGTATTGACCACTTGCCCTTGAACAATTTCATCGCCCGTGGCTAATAAGGCGACTTTGGCAACTGGCGGTTTTAGATGAGTTAAAAAACGTTGCTGATCTACATCATCAATAAAAACGCTATCAACGCCATCTTGAAACAAGCGTTGCACCGTGGCATCGGATAAGATTTCTTTTCCATAGGCCAACACTTTTCCACACAAAGCTTTTAACTTGACAATACGCTTTTCTGTTAAACAATCCGCATTAATCCCAATGGCGATACATCCCCATTGTTGGAAATAAGGGTATTGATGCTGGCGAAAATAATCGAAATCATGATCCCAATCAATAAAATCAACCGCCATTTCAATAGCAAATCCATGCTTATTGGTCCCTAGAACTGATAATGCGGCCATTGAAAAACTGGATAATAAAATTCTTGATTGTAATTGCGGATAATTATCTAATAAATGCAATACATGCCATGATAAACGCTCGGCTTGCTGCTGGCTGGCCTGATCGCCGACCTTTAACTCAATATTCGTATAGGCATCTGGTTGATCAGATATCCAATCTAAATAATGTTTTAAAGTTGGAATTTTAGCAATTTGGCCTGGCAAGTGAGACAATTGCAAATCAAGGTTTTGAATTTCAGCTAAGGTTAACTGTGTAATATCATGTATTTGGCCGGTCATGCGCTGACTACAATCATCATGAAAAATGATTAAAACTCCATCAAGGCTTAATTGGACATCCAGCTCAATCCAGTTAACATTCTTGGCTAAAGCATATTCAAATGCCTCAATGGTATTTTCCAACTTATCCGTTCGTGCACCGCGATGCGCAATAAAAGGCTTAAATTGCATTATTCATCCTCTTGTTGTAATGACGAATGGCTTATTTCAGCATCCTGCTGGATTTGCTGTGGTAATGATTTGCGCATTGAAACACCAAGCTCTTGTAATTGCATTGTTTGCTGGACTAAATTGCCTTTGCCTTTCGTCAGCTTTTTCATTGTCTCATCATAAGCATGTTGGCTTTTGCTTAATTGACTACCAAGCTCTTCTAGACTTTCACAAAGCCCGCGAAATTTATTGAGCAAATGCTCTGCACGCTGGGCAATTTTTGCCGCATTTTGATTTTGCTTATCATGCTTCCAAGCATGATAAATGGTCCGCAAGGTGGCTAATAATGTTGTTGGCGTGACAATAATAATATGTTTTTTAAAAGCTTGATTAAACAATTGTTTATCTTGCTGAAAGGCTAAAACAAAAGCTGCTTCAATAGGAATAAATAATAAAGTAAAGTCAAGAGACTCAACACCTTCTAACTGATCATAATTTTTTTCAGATAATCCTTTAATATGTGCACTAATTGATTGAATATGCTGTTTTAAAGCCTGAGTTCGTTGATTTTCATCATCAGCAGTTGTATAGCGCTCATAAGCCGTTAAGGAGACTTTTGCATCTACAATGACTTGCTTATTATCCGGTAAATAAACAATCGCATCAGGCCGATACGTTTGACCAGCATCATCTTTAGCCGAAAATTGCGTATCATACTCATGGCCTTTGCGTAGACCCGAGGCCTCTAAAACACGTTCTAAAATCACTTCACCCCAATCACCTTGGGCTTTTTGATCCCCTTTTAGCGCAACGGTTAAATTTTTAGCCTGTTGGCTCATGGTTTCATTTAATTCAGATAAGTCTTGAATTTCTTTGCGTAAAGAGGCTCGCTCTTTTGTTTCATCTTGATAAATTGATTCCACACGCTTTTTAAAATCATTAATATCTTTTTGAAATGGGGCTAATATTTGATTTAATGTGTTTTGACTTTGCCATTTAAATTTTTCTTCTTTTTGTTGAAAAATACGATTGGCTAAATTTTCAAACTGCTGAGACAAGCGTGTTTCAGATTCCTTTAATGTTTCAATTTTTTCTTGATATTGTTGTGCCTGTTGCTGGCTTTGCTCACGAAGTTGAGCTAGCTCAACTTGGGACTGATTAAATTTTTCTAACAAGGCTTGATAAGCAGCCTGATCGTCTTGGCTTTGTTGTTTCATTTGCGCATATTGCGTTTGCAAATGCGTCTTTTGTGTTGTTAACTCAGTAATTTGATCACGTTTTTCTTGGTTAGCTTCTTCGAGTGTTTGTACTTTTTCTGCCTGTTGCTGACTGACGGTTAATTGGTTTTGTAATTTTGCTACATCACGACGTGTTGCCCCCCAAGCAATTGCCCAGCCAACAACCAGGCCAATCAGTAGACCAATTATCCATTCCATGGTTTTGCCTTTAAATCAAGTTTGTTTAACATTGGGAAATTAAGCGCTTGACGCTTATCATAATAAGCTTGAGCCACGGCACATGATAAACTGCGCACCCGTAAAATATAACGTTGCCGTTCTGTGACAGAAATCGCATGGCGCGCATCGAGCAAATTAAACGTATGAGAAGCTTTTAATGCCATTTCATAAGCAGGCAATGGCAAATTCAACGCGACAAGTCGCTGGCTTTCTTGTTCATAGAAATCAAAATCAGAAAACAATTTGTCGATTTGTGTTTGCTCAAAATTATAATGGGACATTTCAATTTCATTTTGATGAAAGACATCCCCATAATAAACTGGCCCATTATCTGTTTCGGCCCATAATAAATCAAACATGCTATCAACATCTTGCAAGTACATGGCTAACCGTTCTAAGCCATAGGTCAACTCACCAGTGATCGGCTGACAGTCAAGTCCTCCCACCCGTTGAAAATAGGTAAACTGTGTCACTTCCATGCCATTAATCCAGACTTCCCAACCTAGTCCCCAAGCGCCAAGCGTTGGCGATTCCCAATTATCTTCAACAAAGCGAACATCATGAACCGCCGGATCAATACCAATGGTTTTAAGTGAGGCTAAATAACGGGCTTGAATATCTTCAGGTGATGGTTTCATAATCACTTGAAATTGATAATAATGCTGGGTTCGATTTGGATTTTGACCATAACGGCCATCAGCGGGGCGCCGTGATGGTTGAACATAGGCGGCATTCCATGGCTCAGGGCCAATAGCGCGTAAAAATGTCGCCGGATGAAATGTCCCAGCACCAACTTCTAAATCTAAAGGCTGTGTTACCACACACCCATTATCGGCCCAATAATCTTGCAATCGTTGGATCATCTTTTGAAAAGATAACAAAGCAATCCCCTTTTTTCATTTGATCAATGCATTGTAAGCAATACGCAATATTATAACAAAATATTAGATAAAATGGGGGGTCATTTCAGCTTTTTATGTGTCTTTCTCATCGACTGGGCCTATTGCATTCGGATCAGGCATTTGGACTTTTTCCCAATCAAACATATCGCTAGCCGGCGAATTATGCGTAAGCCAATGCCAGACACGCGAGATATTTAAGTAAGGCACTAAGCGAGATTCTTGCCATATTTGATATTGTGACAAATTCGTTGTACTCATTAAAATCCAAATGATAAAACTTAAAAACACATAGGCTTTAATCATTCCTAGAAAACCACCGGCGACTTTGTTAACAAATGAAAATCCATCATCAACAAACACTCCACAAACCATTAAAACTAATTTACACAGCACCCAAACGATGATAGTTAAAACAATAATCGACACCCAAAAACTAATGACCGGATGGCTAATTAAATGGCGAACAAATTGAACTTGAAACGTTGGCATGAAAAAATAAGCAACCAAAAACCCAGTGATCCATACCCCTAAAGATAAAATACTTTTAGCAAAACCTTTCCAGTATCCGATAATAGCAAAGACAACGACAACATTAATAAAAAGCCAATCCAACCAATTCAATTCATGAAAAAAATCCATCATGGCAGCTATTCCCCTATTTTTAAAAGCTCTGGCAACGCTGTTATTCTTTCAATAGTGACGGTTTTTAATGGTGATTGCAAGTGTTTTGATTGATTCATAACCGGGATGATGGCATGATTGAAACCATGTTTTTGCGCTTCTTGAAGCCGCTCTTGGGCATGGGCAACCGGGCGGATTTCACCGGATAAACCCACTTCTCCTAAAAATAAACAATGTTGGCCAATAGGCTGGTCCTGTAGACTTGAGACAATCGCGGCAATAATTGCCAAATCCGCGGCAGTTTCACTGACCTTAATTCCACCAACAATATTGACAAATACATCTTTATGCCCTAACGGTAAATTTAAATAACGCTGGACAATGGCGATCATCATGGCTAGACGATTTGGCTCAATTCCAACGGCTAAGCGTCGTGGTGCCCCGCCTTCATTATCGGTAACTAAAGCTTGAACTTCGACTAACAAAGGACGTGTCCCTTCCCAAATACTAATGATTGCACTACCAGGAACACTGCTTTGACGTTGATTCAAAAAAATCGCCGATGGGTTTTTCACTGCCTTCATGCCTTTTTCTGTCATGGCAAAAACCCCTAACTCATTGACTGGACCAAATCGGTTTTTTAAAGTTCGAACCAAACGGTAACGATGATCAGATTGGCCTTCAATAAAAACAACGGTATCGACAATATGCTCTAATACACGCGGACCAGCGACTTCCCCGGATTTTGTTACATGCCCGACTAAAAAAACCGCAATGCCCGTTTGTTTTGCCACTTGAGTCAAAACAGCGGTTGATTCTCGAATTTGACTGACGCCACCTGCAGCTGAATCAATGCGGGCTAATTGCATTGTTTGAATGGAATCAATCACAACCATATTCGGCTGATGGGTTTGTAAATAAGCTGTAATGGCTTCAACCTGCGTCTCGGCCATGGTCATTAATCGGTCGGTCGGCAAATCCATACGCTTAGCACGCAAGGCAATTTGTGTTAGTGATTCTTCACCAGCAACATACAAAACGGATTGGCCTTGACTTAAAAAGCTGGCAATTTGAAGTAAAATGGAAGATTTTCCAATTCCAGGATCCCCCCCCACAAGCACAACGGAACCGGCGACAATTCCACCTCCTAGTACCCGATCAAACTCTGTAAAAGCCGTTGTTAAACGTTGTTGGTTCTCACTGGTCGCAACCTCCGATAAAAGTGTTGCTGTTTGTGTCTGTCCACTATAACCTTGAGTATTTGTGCCAGTTGTCGGCGTAACAGCTTCTAAGGTGTTCCATTCTTGACATGCCGGACACTGCCCTTGCCAGCGTGGTAGCTGGTGGTGACATGCCCGACAAATATAGCTTGTTTTACGTTTCGCCATTGTGTTGATCTGATTGAGCTGCGTGTGAATGATATTTTTTTGATTGATCCGTATTTTTGTCTGATTTAGAAGCCTTGTGCTGATCCTCATGATGACCAATCAAATAATGCTCGCAAGCATCTTTAGCCTCGGAGGCTGAATCCCCTGTGAACTGAAACCCATACTGACGCCCTTTTTGCGCCATAACACTTTTGACTGACAGCCAAACAACTTGACCTTGACAATCGATATAGCTTTTAGTTTCAGGAATCTCAATGCGCAATGGCAAGGTCTGTCCTAAATCTAACTGGGTATCCTGACAAAATCCCATGACCCCACCCCCTTTAACGAAGTGCAAATATTTTTTTGTTAATTGTTGTGGACTGTGAAACTCTACGACTACTGTTTCTTCACTCATCTGATCATACCTTTATTTTTTTATTACGTTTATTGCGTTGAAAGCGTCGAAAAAAATGGGTAATCAATAAAACTAAACCAAAAGCAAACAGACCAATCAATGGATAAGAAATATACCAATATTGATAAAAAACTTCTTTTAATGAAAAGTAATGTTTTAAAGCTAACAGACCATGGCCTGAAAAATAACCTAAGATTAAAAAACAAGCCGACCATACAATTGCACCAATTAAGGCTAATGGTAAAAATTTAAGATTTTTGGTTTTCCCCATTCCAACTAAAAATGGCACAATCGTTCGTACCCCATAAGCAAAGCGAAATCCTAAAATAATCCATATATCAAACTTAGTAATCAAATGTTTGAATTTACGTGCTTTTAAACGCCATTTTGCTCGCTTACGCATCACCCAAGTTCCGGCATAACGCCCGAGATAAAAGCAAAAGCAATCATGAATCATACACCCAACGATCACTAATGGCCAAGCAATATAAAAGCTCATTAATCCGGCGGCAATCGCCATGCCACCTAATACTAAAAAGGTTTCGCCCTCAACAAGCGCTGCACCAAGCATCAACCAATAACCCCAATGCTGAATTAAATCCATATTGATTTGCCTTTTTTAAGTCACTTTTTACTTTGATTCACTAAATACGCATCTGCTAATGTTAATGCTAGCATTGCTTTAGCAACGGGCACCCCGCGAATACCAACACAAGGATCATGTCGCCCTGTTACCGATATTTCCGTAGCTTGCCCCTGTTTTGTAATGGTCTTAACTGGCTGTCGAATACTCGAGGTCGGTTTAAACCCAAGGGCAACTCGAATGGATTGGCCTGTTGCAATCCCGCCTAAAATCCCACCAGCATGATTGGATAAAAATGTTTTTTCAGTGTCCATGGCATCCCGATGTGTACTGCCATTTTGCGCGACCACATCAAACCCATCACCAATCGAAACCGCTTTAACTGCATTAATACTCATCATCGCATGGGCAATCTCGGCGTCTAGTTTACCAAAAACAGGCTCACCAAGTCCAGCAGGAACTGATTCAGCAACCACATTCACTAAAGCACCAACTGAGTCACCTTGTCGTTGCAATTGCCGGATCAATTCATGGGCTTGATCAATCTGGTGGGTATTGGGAATAAAAAATGGATTGTCTGAAATACAGTCTTTAGATTCCCAGTCAAAGTCTAAATGCCCTATTTGTGCACAATACGCATAAATATTAACGCCTAAGCGTGCTTGCAACAATTGTTGCGCAATACTCCCAGCCGCCACCCAGATAGCGGTTTCTCGTGCTGAGGCGCGTCCCCCACCTCGATGATCATAATGCCCATATTTTTGATAATAAGTAAACTCAGCATGCCCTGGTCGAAATACCTCTTTTAAGGCCTGGTAATCTTTTGATTTCGCATCAAGATTATTGATTTGCAGCCCAATTGGAGTTCCGGTTGTTTTGCCTTGATAAACCCCAGATAAAATCTGTATTTGATCAGTCTCACGTCGTTGTGTCGTATAAGATGATTGACCTGGCCGACGCTGATCAAGTGCTGCTTGGATCATTGCTTCAGACAATGTCAAACCAGCCGGCATGCCATCAACAATCCCACCCATAGCAGGACCATGACTTTCACCATAAGTGGTTAATGTTAACAAACGTCCCCAGTGACTATTTGACATAAACAATCACGATGCTTTGTCACGACGTTGTTGAAAAATGTCTTGATATGCCAGTAATTCATCATATTTAAGCAAAAAGACGCCATCACCACCATCTTCAAAACATAGCCATGTAAATGGGACTTCAGGATACTCGGCTTGTAATGCTTCTTGGCTATTGCCAACCTCGACAATGAGGATCCCTTGTGATGTTAAATAATCACTCGCTTGAGCCAAAATCCGACGTACAATCGTCAACCCATCTTGCCCAGCCGCTAAGGCATTGCGCGGTTCATGATGATATTCAGCCGGTAAACTATCCATATCGGGTTGATCAACATACGGGGGATTTGACACAATTAAGTCAAATTTTTGTTCAGGATCTAACTGATCAAACAAATCTGACTGCACCAGTTGCAACTGGTGTTCCATTTGATGTTTTTGGCGGTTGACTTGTGCTACTTTCAACGCATCAGGACTAATATCACTACCAATGACTTGGGCCTGTGGCATTAAATGCGCACACCCAATTGCGATACAGCCACCCCCTGTACATAAATCTAAAACACGATGGACTGAATGCGTATCACACCATGGCTCAAATTCATTTCGGATTAGCTCGCCAATCGGTGAGCGTGGAATCAGTACGCGTGAGTCGACATAAAATGGTAATTTAGCAAACCAAGCAGTATTCGTAATATAAGGCAACGGCAAGCGCTTATTGATGCGCAACCACACCCAGTAAATAATTTTGCGTCGTTCTTGGACTGTTAATTTTGCATCAAGAACCCGATTGTCAATACTCAGTGGTAAGTTCAATGCCTGTAAGACCAAATGCACAGCTTCATCCCAAGCTGAATCCGTTCCATGCCCATAGTGTAATGATGCTTGATTAAACTGACTCAATGTCCAACGCAAATAGTCACGAACCGTGTCTAAATAATTCGTAATGGCTTGGATACGACGTTTATTTTTTAAAAATTTCATGATGCTTGTTTATCCTTTTTTCCAAGTCGTTGGTTGTGTCGGATGGTCTTGAAGCGTAATTCCTTGAGCTTTTAACTCATCACGAATGGCATCGGCTGTTGCAAAATCTTTGGCTTGTTTCGCAGCTTGACGTTGTTGGATTTTCTGTTCAATCGTTGCAACAGATAATGTTGTTCCATACAGAGCCGCAAAATAGTCCGCTGGCTGATGGGATAATAGCCCTAACACGGCTGCAAGCTGACATAACTGCTTGCCATAGCGTGCGGCTTGCTTAATTTGGCCTTGGTCTCGCTGCTGATTAATCACTTTAACTAAACTAAATAACACGCTCAAAGCTTCGGGTGTATTGAAATCATTGTCCATGGCTTTAATAAAGGCATCATGATACTGTGGCGCCTCAGGCAGTGTCGCATTAGCAAGATCAAGACCTTCAATAGCGGTATACAACCGGTCAACGGCCTGTTTAGCATTATCTAAATGTACTTGGTTATAATTCAGCGCACTGCGATAATGCCCTGACACTAAAAAGTAACGCACGACTTCAGGATGATAATTAGTTAACACGGATTGAATGGTAAAAAAGTTATTCAAAGATTTTGACATTTTTGTATCATCAATTTGAACCATTCCTGAATGAAGCCAATAATGGGCAAATGGGCAACCATTAGCCGCCTCAGATTGGGCGATTTCATTTTCATGATGGGGAAACATCAAATCTGATCCACCCGCATGAATATCAAAAGAACACCCTAAATGTTGTTTTGACATGGCTGAGCACTCAATATGCCAACCAGGTCGACCTTGCCCCCAAGGCGATGGCCAACTTGGCTCACCAGGTTTAGCTGATTTCCAAAGCGCAAAGTCTAATGACGATTGTTTATCAGCAGCCGAATCAACACGGTGGCCAGCTTTAAGGGCTTGTAAATTTTGATTACTTAATTTGCCATATTCAGGGAAGGCGGCAACTGAATAATAAACATCACCATTGACTTGATAAGCGTAACCTTGATCAATCAAGGTTTGAATCATGTGAATCATTTGATCCATCGATTGGGTCGCGCGTGGTTCAATATCCGGGCGCAATAAGTTTAATTGATCAAAATCCTGATGCATCCGTTGAATCATCCGATCCACTAATGTATCAAATGGTTCTTGATTTTCATGGGCTCTTTGGATGATTTTATCATCGATATCAGTAATATTTCGCACATAACAAACTTCATAGCCTCGATAACGCAAATAGCGAACAATGGTATCAAAGGCAACATTTGTGCGTGCATGGCCGATATGACAATCATCATAGACCGTCACCCCACATAAATAGAAGTTAACGCGTGGGGCATTATGCGGTTGAAACAAGACTTTTTTTCGAGCTAATGAGTTATATACTGATAACATGGTTTGGCTAACACCACTCATAAGATTCAATGAATATGCTACATTCTACCATTGCGCTGATGAATATTAAACGGTTTGTGCATTAAATTATCTAGGTTAATCAAATCGATTATCTTTTCAATGATTGATCAATCACCAATTTTCACACCATTTAAATAACTTGATCAAGTACTTCATTTAAGCACTCAAAGCCATATGACCAATCCACCCCATTGATCCCAGCATCCATGATGCTTGCATGGTTTTTTTCTAACTCACGACCTTTATAGGTCATCCGTCTTAACACTTCACCTTGCGTGGCAATGCCCGGTAGCTGATCAACTTCAAGTACTAACTGGCTTAAATCCGTTTGTTGCGTTAAATCAATCGTCCCTTGACAAAAGTTTTGGCAACGCTGATAACATTCACTGCCATTAAAATAATAAGGCGTTTGTAATGCTAACATGGTTTTGGCAAATTCATTTAATAAATCATCATGATGACGTTTAACAATCATAGCACCATATTGTTCGACTAGATCACTAATACAACATTGAAAATAGCCTTGATTTTTCACCTGATTTAAAAAAACAGGCAAATCATCATGAGTGGCCGGATCCCACTGAAAAATCACAATTAAATGATCCCCACCTTGGTGCATATAAGCCACAAAGTCATGATACAAATCTTGGCAATCAAAAAAACCATCGAATAAATCATGGCCTAATGGTAAATCATCTAAGATACGATTCGTCTTTGCATCCGTTTCAATCTGTTGTAAAGTTTCACGATCTAACTTATTTAATGTCATGATACTATCTTTAGCCACTTGTTTTTTCATCAAGCGTTGCTGGTAAAAATCATAAGCACTGACCGGAATAGTCCCATAAGCGACTTCTGCAATAATATTGGGCTGGCGGGCTTGAATAGATATGGTTACATTAGCCATTTTATCGATCCTTAATAGTTCGTTGCTGAAATAATCATCATCGGCTGTCACAATGACAGGGAGACCTGACCGCCTTATTACTATTATAGTCGATTTTTTGATATAAATCTATTTTTTATTTAAAAATGCTACTATTTTTACAAATTTTCAATTTTCCAGTGGCATTCATACCCAGCAAATTTACGGATATTAATCACACCCGTATCGAGCATTAAATATTGTCCTTTCACCCCCATCAAGCGACCTTGAATCTGAGACGTTTTGTCTAAATTATGCGTTTTGATTTTCACCGGATAGTCAATCACCGGATAATTCAATTGATATTGCTCTGGCTGGGTAATTGGCATAATCGCCGCTTGCCCAAAGCGAGATTGTAATGCTGCAATATCATCAGCCACCGCCGTGACAAGCTTATCATGATAGTCGGATAAATTAACATCACCTCCACCGCCTTTAAGCATGGTTCGCCAATTCGTCTTATCACCAATATGGGCCATTAATGCTTGTTCGACTAAACCGGCGACTAGACGTTGATCGACTTGAAAAATCGGGATTGCTTGAGTCGCCCCTTGATCAAGCCAACGTGTTGGAATATTCCGTTGACGCGTAATGCCAACTTTGATTTGTCCAGTATTGGCCAAATACACGACATGTGGTTTTAAGCAATGAGCCTGACCCCATGAGGGATCACGACAGGTGCCTTGGGCATAATGGCACAGCTCTGGTTTGATAATACAGGTATCACATTCAGGCAATGAGCGGACACAAGGAAAACAGTAACCTTGATTAAATGTTTTTTTAATCCCCCGTCCACAAGCCACACAAGCAATTTTTCCAGTATGGGTCAATGTGACAAATTGACCTAAATGTTCATTGAATGTGATCTGGCCACTTTGATAAACAGCTTGTCCGTTATCATCAAGTGTGACGGTCATTTTTTTTAGAAAATGCTGAGTCTGATGCATTGAATAATTTCCTTAGTAAAAACAGTAATAAAATGGTTCAAAAGTATTGCTTAATAATGGTAACATAACCGCTACGTTAACAAAGTAAATTTTAAACCAATCATGATGTCACCTGAATTTGTTAAAGAAGTCCACCAACATGCCAAATTGTTGATCACCCCATCACAAATCAGTCATGCTTATGATCAAATGGCCGAAGCAATTACCCGTGATTTGCAAGATGAGAATCCTATTTTTGTTTGTTTAATGAATGGTGGATTATTTGCCACAGCTGAGTTAACCAAACGTTTAAACTTTCCTTTGCAAATTGATTATGTGCAAGCAAGCCGTTATGGCAATAATTATCAAGGTGATCAGTTAACTTGGATTAAATCACCGAATATCAATCCCCAAAATCGTACCGTGGTTATTTGTGATGATATTTTAGATGGCGGTATAACCTTAGGCGAATCGGTTCGTTACTTTGAAAGTCTAGGCGCCGGACGCATCATCACAGCCGTTTTGCTTGATAAACAAGTCAACCGTGCAAGCAATGGACTTCGAGAAGCTGGCTACGCTGGTTTGACCATTGGTGATTATTTTGTCTATGGTTGCGGCCTAGACTATCATGGTTATTTCCGTAATGTCCCAGCGATTTATGCTGTTGATCCAAAACATATGATCTAATTGAATCATCAAATTGAAGCACATACAATCTGTTAAAGGAGTCAACGATGTTGATTGATTCACATTGTCATTTAAATTACTTAAAGCTGACAGATGACTATCCGGATGTTGGCACGATTATTCAAAAAGCACAAAATGAAGGCGTTGAAAAACTCATCACGATTGGCGTGGAATGGTCTGAGCTTGATACGATTCAAGCAATTGCCGATACTCATGATCCGGTTTTTTTCACTGCTGGGATCCATCCAAGTGAGTTTGAAGATGTCTACCCTTCAATGGATGCTTTAATCGCAAAAGCAACCCATGATAAATGCGTTGGCATTGGTGAGACGGGATTAGATTATCATTATAATGATGCGGCAACTATTGCTGATCAACAGCGGCGTTTTAGCGAACAGATCCAAATTGGCCGGCATTTAAAGAAACCGGTAGTGATTCATACCCGTGCGGCTAAGGCCGACACTCTGGCCATTATGCGCAATGAACAGGCCCAAGATTGTGGCGGTGTGATGCATTGTTTTACTGAAGATTGGGAGATGGCCAAACAAGCGTTAGATATGGGTTTTTATATTGCTTTTTCGGGCATTGTGACCTTTAAAAATGCCCAGTCAATTCAGCAAGTCGCCCAAAAAGTCCCTGCGGATCGACTCTTAGTGGAAACAGATGCCCCCTATTTAGCGCCGGTGCCGAAGCGTGGCAAAACCAATTACCCTTTTTATGTGCCACATACTGCAGCCTTTTTAGCCGAATTACGCGGCACATCATTTCAAGCCATTGCCCAAACAACCACTGATAATGCCAAGCGATTGTTTCAATTACCTTAAAGATTGCCTATCAATCTGATGGATATTTGAAATATCATGTTTTTAGTTTGATAGATGCGATTCACAAGCGTTTAATATTTCATTGAGAAATTGTTCACTCTCAACGGTATGGCGCTGGTTAATTATATCAATGTTGAGTTGTGCAAAGGTTGAATAAGGATAATGCTGCATGGTGTAATCCATGCCACATTGGCAATAAGCTTGACATTGCGCTGATGAGGCAGCCCCGGGCGTACATTGACGGACACAGCTTTGAATAAAGTTGTGTTGAACGGTTTGGCTATACTGATTTTCATACCCCGAGCATCCGGCTAGCAGACCGACGGTCAGTGTGATTGCAAGATTTTTTAACATTGTTGATTTACTAATTTTTGATCATATTTTGATAGATAGGATAGCGTATTATTGTATCAAATGCGATAGGTAATCGATTAAAATGGTTGTTTTTTAATCCAGCCTTCTTTTAATACGGCCTCTTAATTCACAAGAACTGATATTCTATCATTTAGAATCAATCAAAATAAAAAACAATATCACTTCCTTTAAATTTATATTTCTCTGCAATCATTTTCATATAATTAAAAATTGAATTTGCATTTAAATTGGTTTCTACATAAATTGAAACATTGTCATTAATTGACTCAGGTTTTCTTTGATTATCAAGACAATCACTAATAATGCTCTGCTTTCTTCCATGAAAGTCATTATCATTGATTAATGATCGAAAACAAGATGGATCAATATGGTACAAGGCATTACAAAAAGCCATGAATCCATTTTTCCAACTTTTAACAAAGAAAACATCATTTTGTATTTCAATTTTTCTTAACTCTTTACCTGTTACCTCAACATTATCGTTCAAGTCATAATAAGATTTATCAATTGTTTCTGATATTAAAGACTCATGAATATTTGGACACCTCCAAATATTCACCGCAATATGGTCAAATAAATAGTGCCCTCTCGTTTCAATCGCCTCTTGTGTCCAATATTCAATATTTTTAAAATATTTATTCAGCTTAACCCCACTATGGTCAAATAAAAAATGCTTTTTTTCTTTAAATCCATTATTTGATAAATTTGCGTTATAACCCGTTAAGGTCAAATTGCCAATCGTATGCAATAATTGTCCATGAATTTGATCTGCTTTATCCCCTAAATCAGCATACCATTGTGATGTTAATTTTTGAGGCATAATGTGCTCGACTGTCAAATCCTCTAATGGAACCACCTCTTTATTTTGATAGCTTTCCAATTGATAAAGCAAATATTTTTTATGACTGAATTGATACATTTTTCTGGCCAGAAAATAATATTTAAATTCCTGATCATCCGGATAAATTGCATTATTTCGCTTTTGTAATAGCCTGGCAGCTAAACAATCATAATAAGTTTGCTGATACTGAACCATCATCGCTTTCATCTCTTTGTATAAAGCCATAAATACTTGATTTAATCCATTTGAACTGTAACCACAAACTAAGCGACGAAAAATATAATCTCGAATTAACCGCAAACAATCAATCAAGGTATGATCATCAATCAATTGCTCCTGATAATCTTGAAATAGCTGTAACAAAAAAGGATAAGATACAGTAACCTTTAAGTCTTGAATTTCTTGTAACAGGCGATTGATAGCTGGATTAGAAGCATTTAAAAATAAAAACTGGCCATAATGTTTCGCATGATAAAGCAAATCTTTGAGTAGCGCTTCAGCACTTAACTCGCGCGAATAAACAAATTGTTTAAATTGAGAATAAACTTCCTTTTGATTTGGGATTTGGTTGTCTTTCATTGTTAAATAATCGCGAACATAGGCAGATATATTTTCATTTAACAAATACTTTTCAATATTTGACCAATAGGTCTCAAATAAGTGTTTTTGTTCATCATACTTTTTATCCATCAAAATAAAATTGCGGATCAAATCTGCTTGGCTCAGTGATACCCCCGTTGAATTAATACTTTCAAAAATTAATTGGGGATCATCTTGCTCTCGTTGTAATTCAATAGCAACAACCCATAATTTTCGAAGTGCATAAAAGTAGCGCTTTACTTGAAATGGTGAATTTTTGATATATCTAATAAAAAATTGATAATTATGATAAATCCGAGAGTCTTCATGCTTGTCTAGGACTTCATGATTTAATAATTTTTGAAAAACAATATCATCCTTTTTAATCGGCTTGAGTTTAAGCTTATTGTTTCGTTTAATTGTCAAAAAATCTTCTTTTATTGCTTCTTTTTCATCAATATCATCGCTTACATCATAAATGGCTTTTAAAAACAGCATGATTGTTGTGATTCTTTGTTGCCCATCAATAACAATGAATTCTTTAATATCATGATCATTTGAAATTGGATCATCATTTTTGATATAAACAATAGTCCCAAAAAAGTGGCTTTTTCTTTCTCTGTTGATTAACCTTTCAATATCTTGAACAAAATCTTCACATTGAGCCTGCCGCCAGTCATAATTTCTTTGGTAAACAGGAATAATAAAATTAGTGTCAGGACCACTTAAAAAATCTTTCGTATTGGTTTCTCTTGCTCTCAATGTTAATGGCCTTATGCATCTAATACTAAATCCATCACATTTTAGCACAAAAAGCCTTTTTGAAAAATCAATACAATATCTCACACCTGCTCTTGGTCTGCTACCTCAACCGTTGGGGCTTCTGGGTATTGTGTCATTTGCAAAAAATCATCTTTCATCTCATCCTTAGCATTGACCGCCCCGCGGATTAATAAAATAGGTGCAGATAAAACATACACCGTCATAGCTGATAAAATTGGCACACTTACCTGCCAATAATGCACTTCAACTTCTAGTTTCCCGCAAAACATTAAAAAAATAATAAAAAAAACGACCAAAAACGCAAGCCCCCAGGTGATGTAAACAGCACGCCACCCCCATTTCATAATTAATCCTTGCTTTAAATACTTTTGCTTTTGATAAAATGCAAAATTTTCAACCAGTGGATCATTTTGCCCCTTTTGTTCACTCATTTTCTAATAATCCAATCTCACTATCATTGCCTTCAAATAAATAATCTGCCCGAAATGCCACTGCTGGGCGAGACACATTAAAAAGACGAGCCAGTACCGTTAAATTTCCGTTTAACACCTTGTATTGTTCAATAAAGTCTTCTTTGGGCATCAAAATACAAGCAGCGAAGTGATTGGCTTCTAACTCATGTCGCTGGGTTGAGTATTGAAATGTTCGATGTAACACTCCATTATTCCCTTTGTGTAACAAACAATGTCCTAATTCATGAAATAAAGTAAACCTTTGTCGAACAATTGACTCACTAGGGTTGATATAAATATCGACTGCTTTGTTATTTTGAAAAAACTCAATTTTCCCACTGTGATGATCATGTAGATGGCAAAAACGAATCAAATCCATACCGGCCTTGTTTTTGATAATCTTAGCAATCGGCTTTACTGGCACCGGATACTTAAACTGCTTCTCTTGACGTAAACAATTTAAAACTTCATTCGCTTTTTGCTCAATGTCATCAAATGGTATCTGACTCATTTTAATCACCTGCCATGCATTGCATTATTTAAAAATTTAGTTGCACAACGCAGTATTGTTGCGGTAATAGTATGCCATAACCACCAGATGCTAAACAATGTATCTAACGGCTGGCAATGTCAATTAAATAGGCAAACTACTGAGTATCTCTTTCTTGCGTGAAATTTAATAAATTACCATGCTCCCGATCTAATTCTTTAATGCGATTTAATTGAAAAACATCAGCGATAGGCTTGTTCAAAAAATCATCAAATGATATATCTGGTTGTATAAATAAAAACAAATTAGGTTGGCAAATATCTAAAAAATTATTTGGATTACTTGTTTTTGTTTGATCATTTATCTTATTTAAAAAACATTTCATTTCCGGGAGTTCTTTTCGTTGTGTAAATTCTTTTTTGATGCTTTCCAAAATTTCCTGATTAAAATCCTTTTGAATTAGTATTAGACAATAAACAATAATCAGCAATCTATTGCTAATCTGTTTTAGTCTTGACTCTAAATGGCTTTGAATATTTTTTATAACTTCACTCAACAAACTTTGCTGAAAATTTAGGTCATTTGAGTATGAGAACGTTTCTTTTCTTATTAATTTATCAAAATCAGGAATATCTTTACAATCATTTAGACTTTTTGAATTATCCAAAAATTCAGATAAATTACCTCGTTCATAGCGATTAGCGATTTGACAGGTGCCTGCAATAAGCTTAATATTTTCTATATTTTTTTCTGAAACTTTTCCTTTTGAATACATCTTTATTAATTCAGTATCAGTTGATTGATCAGATTTTTGATTTAATTGAGCTTCGCATAAAACTTCGAAAGCGCATTGATCAATTTTAACATATCCTTTTAAAAAATCAGCCATATTACAGTTCGTAATATCGACATTAAAAGATTCTTTTCTCATCTCTTGACATAAACAATCCCAAACACCTTGATCAATAGAATATTGTTCTAACAGGCTAACAATTTGTGTTTCACGCTCATTTAATTCTTCTCCATTAATGCCATAAGGAGCAGCATTACCACTTGATGGTAAATTTGATTTAATGCGTTTAGCCATATCTTGATTATCAATATCTTTTAAAATTAACTGAAAATTATTTTGATCTACAAAATAAAAATAACGTAGCTAACCACAACCAATAATGCCATTTTTAAGCTGCTCTTTTTTACAAAAATAAT
>CAZAJS010000010.1:565-25569 GCA_964485635.1 uncultured Francisellaceae bacterium | reverse complement strand
AAGAATAAACCCACAAAACTTGACTCAAGCATAAAAGCGACCATTCCTTCAATGGCTAATGGCGTACCAAAAATATCACCAACTGATTGCGAGTAATAAGCCCAGTTTGTCCCGAACTCAAACTCCATCGTCAAGCCAGTTAATACGCCTAGGGCAAAGTTAATCCCTAACAGCTTACCCCAAAACTTAACCATATCTTTATAAACTTGCTTGCCCGTTCTGACATACATAAGCTCCATGGTAAATAATATCCATGTTAATCCGAGCGTCAAAGGCACAAATAGAAAGTGGAATGATGCTGTCAGGCCAAACTGCCATCGAGCGAAATCCACTGACAAGAGTGAAGGTAGCATAATGATTTTCTCCTTGCGTCGTGTATTTTGTTTTATTGATTTGACATACAAACGCTATTCTAATCGTTTTCTAATCAAAAATAAATGGTTAATGAGTGACTAGACCTTAATCTTTTTAAGTATTTCATAGAAAAATTGATTTGTATCATAATTTACCATGCTTTAGAACAGTCGCCTGCTACAATATCAAATAAGCACTTGATGCATTTATTCATCAATAACGGGTCAATACAAGGAGATAATTCAATGACTTATCCAAAAATTTTAACAGCCATTAATGTTTATGAAGATTACCAGCATGTTTTAAATACAGCGATTGCCTTTGCTGAAAAGCATCAGGCTGAACAATTAGACATTATTACTGTGATTGATGACACCGCATCATTTATCCCGGCCTCTTCTGATTTTCAAAAAGAAATAGAAACTGATGCAAAACAACGCATTGAATCGATCAAATCAAACATCACAACAAAAACACCTTGCCATTTTTATATTTTACAAGGCGGGCCAAACCGATCCATTGCTGATTTTGCTGAGCAACATCAACATCATTTAGCCATCATTGGTTCGCATAGCCGACATGGTTGGCATCGTTTGCTCGGGTCAACCGCTGTTGGGGTGATCAATAAGGTTGCTTGTGATTTGTTAGTTGTCAGACTCCAAAACGATCAAGCAAATCAACAGGCTCACGAATACCATAAGATTCTGCTAGCCACTGATATGGAATCAGATAACCAAAGACTTGTTGAGCAGACAAAAGCCATTGCACAACGAGAAAATGGCCAAATTCATCCAATAACTGTTTACCATGATCCGGCAACAATTTCTGGTATTTATGGATTGACCCATGAAACACAAACAGCCATCGAAGAAGCCACCGCTGAAAAAATGAAAAAATGGTGCCAAGATCAGCAAATTTTAGGTAAAAATAGCATTATTCAAAAGGGAAGCCCAGCCCATACCATTACAAAATATGCCTCAGAGCATCATTATGATCTGATTACCATCGGAAACCACCAACGTGGTGCTTTAGGTCGATTTTTTATCGGGTCAACGGCAAATGCTGTTTTACAAACAGCACAACAAGATGTATTAGTTGTTAAAGTCGATACAGCAAAAATAGACTCATAAAATTTAAGATAAAAGATTCAATTTTCTAAAAGAAACAATAATTCGATATTGTATTTTAAAAAAGCTTAAGCTGCTGTGTCTAACGCTTTAATTTTCGCACAAATGCGTGACTTATGACGTGCTGCTTTATTTTTATGAATGAGCCCTTTCATAGCATATCGGTCTAACAACTTTTCAAGTTGATGATATTGCGATTTTGCTTCTGCCACATCACCATTTTGGACAGCTTTTAAAGTTTTTTTCATAAAGGTGCGCATTTTAGAACGACGCGCCATGTTATGTTTCCGACTTTTCTCTGCTTGAATTACACGTTTTTTCGCTTGCTTAATATTCGCCACAATAAATTCTCCATTTTTTTTAATTTATATCACACGTTTATTTTTCATTAACATTGTCTGAACAATGCACCACTGTTTCGAGGGAGTATCAATATCTTTTAAATTTTATCAACGCAATGGATAAAAAGCAAGTCGAATATTGCCTATGATAGCATTTCTTTCAATCAACTTATCAGGCATAATAATGTTATTGTCACTTATAATAACGATCATCGCATCATGCAATATATTCGTAATTTTTCTATCATTGCTCATATTGATCACGGAAAATCAACTTTATCCGATTGTTTCATTCAAACCTGTATGGGCTTGACGGAACGTGAAATGAAAGAACAAGTCCTTGACTCAATGGATCTTGAACGAGAACGTGGAATCACGATCAAAGCGCAAAGTGTTTCACTGAATTATCAAGCTAAAGATGGGCATACTTATCTTTTAAACTTTATTGACACCCCAGGCCATGTTGATTTTTCCTATGAAGTGTCTCGTTCATTATTTGCCTGTGAAGGGGCGTTGCTAGTCGTGGATGCTTCTCAAGGTGTTGAAGCACAAACTGTAGCAAACTCTTACACAGCGATTGAACAAGACCTTGAAGTGATTCCTGTTTTAAACAAAATTGATCTGCCGGCGGCAGAACCAGAACGTGTCTGCCAAGAAATTGAAGAAGTCGTTGGACTTGATGCATCAGACGTTGTCACGTGTAGCGCTAAAACGGGTCAAGGAATTGTTGATGTATTAGAGCGTTTAATTCATGATATCCCTGCCCCAGAGGGTGACCCTGATGCCCCATTACAGGCCCTAATTATCGATTCATGGTTTGATAACTATTTAGGGGTGGTCTCACTTGTCCGAATTCGTAACGGAACAATTAAAGTGGGTGATAAAATGAAAGTGATGTCAACAGAAGCGACTCATCAAGTCGACAGCGTTGGCATCTTTACCCCTAAAATGAAAAAACTAAAACAGCTATCAACTGGCGAAGTTGGTTTTGTGATTGCCGGCATTAAGGATATTCATGGTGCCCCAGTAGGGGATACATTAACACTCACGAATAATCCAACCCATCAACGAATTCCTGGCTTTAAAAAAGTTCAGCCACAAGTCCATGCGGGGATGTTTCCGATTAATGCGGATGATTACCCAAGCTTCCGAGATGCCCTTGAAAGACTGAGTTTAAATGATGCCTCATTATTTTTCGAGCCCGAAACTTCTCAGGCACTTGGCTTTGGGTTTCGTTGTGGCTTTCTAGGTTTACTCCACATGGAGATCATTCAAGAACGTCTAGAACGTGAATACAATCTGGATTTGATCACCTCTGCACCAACAGTTGTTTATGAGGTCACTTGTAAAAATGGTGAAGTTTTGAATGTCCATAATCCAGCAACATTACCAGATCCAGCAGCCATTAGTGAAATTAAAGAACCTATTGTGCGTGCAACGATTTTAGTGCCCCAAGAACAAGTTGGGACCGTAATTAGTCTTTGTATTGAAAAACGAGGCCAGCAAGTTGATTTACAATATATGGGCAATCAGGTCAATATCATTTTTGATATTCCAATGATTGAGGTAGTATCTGACTTTTTTGATCAATTAAAATCCGTCAGCCGAGGCTATGCATCCCTTGATTATGAACTCAACCGTTATGAAGCGGCCGATATGGTTCGACTTGATATTTTAATTAACGGTGAAAAAGTCGACGCATTAGCCAGTATCGTCCACCGTCAACAATCACAAATGAAAGGTCGACGACTGACCGAGCGGTTAAAAGAAGTTATCCCTCGGCAAATGTTCGAAGTGGCGATTCAAGCAACCATCGGCGGACATGTCATTGCACGTAGCACAGTGAAAGCATTACGAAAAAATGTGTTAGCTAAATGCTATGGTGGCGATGTGTCACGTAAACGTAAGTTATTAGAAAAACAAAAAGCTGGGAAAAAACGCATGAAACAAGTCGGTTCAGTTGATATCCCACAAGAAGCATTTTTATCTGTCATGAAAAAAGATTAAGAGCAAAAGGAGCAAATGTCATGGGGTCTAAAATCATTACTGGGCTTTCAGGCGGGGTTGATTCTTCTGTGGCGACTTTACTACTACAACAGCAAGGTCATGATGTCACACCAGTTTTTATGAAAAACTGGGAAGAAGATGACACTGATACCTACTGTTCGGCTGATCAAGATATTGCTGATGCCCAAGCGGTTTGTGATGCATTAAATTTATCATTACAAAAAGTTAACTTTGCCGCAGAGTACTGGGACCATGTATTTGAATATTTTTTGCAAGAGTATAAAGCTGGCCGTACCCCGAATCCGGATATTTTATGTAACAAAGAAGTTAAATTTAAGGCGTTTTTACAATACGCGCAAATGCTTGGTGCTGATTCGATTGCCACGGGGCATTATGCTCAAAAACGTTATGTGGATGGACAATACCAACTGCTTAAAGGGGTTGACCCTAATAAAGACCAGTCTTACTTTTTATATACTTTGGGCCAATCACAGTTAGCCTATGCTACATTCCCATTAGGCCATTTATATAAAAGCCAAGTCAGACAAATTGCAAAAGAAAACCAGCTGCCCACCCATGCCAAAAAAGACAGTACTGGGATTTGTTTTATTGGTGAGCGCAAATTTAAAACCTTTTTAAACACTTATTTGCCAGCACAGCCAGGTGATATCCATGATGAACATGGCAACTGCATTGGGCGACATGATGGTTTAATGTTTTATACCATTGGCCAACGGCAAGGGTTAGGCATTGGTGGTGTTAAAAATCGACCGGATGAACCTTGGTTCGTTGCAGATAAAGATTTGACTAACAACCGCTTAATTGTGGTTCAAGGGCATGACCACCCTTACTTATTTAACCAATCGCTTTGTGCCAATCAACTTCATTGGGTTGCTGGCTCTCCTCCGGCCAATACGTTTGAATGCCATGCAAAAATTCGTTATCGACAACCAGACCAACCTTGTTCTGTCTATATTGATGCCGAAGGTCATGCCCATGTCACATTCCAAACCCCTCAACGGGCCATTACTTTAGGCCAATCTGTCGTTTTTTATCAAAACGATGTCTGCTTAGGCGGTGGTGTTATTGAACATAAAGCGTAATAGATGGGCAATGGTTGCTTCATTAGCTGGCTTTGACCGTTAAATCATTATTCCCTTCCCATTGAATTTTTAAAGTCATCAACAAGTTCTTATAAAATAACTATTTGACTTAAACATTAATCTAATTCAAAGCCTGATTATATTGTGAATCGTACTACATATCTGGAACCTTGATAGAATAAAAAGTCCTTTTCAGATTATTTAGGAACTCTAGAAGTCTGTATCTTAGGGCAACAGATATTAAATAAAAATGATCACTTGATCCTATTTTAGTAACTCTCATCTGGACAATCAGGAGGTTACCTGAATGAATGGATTTTCTCAAACATCACTTTATTAAATAAGCCATGCTTTGATAAAGATTATTTAAAACTTTATTGGTATTTAACAAATTTAACGATAAAATAAAGACATATTCAATCATTTGACTAGGATTTGATGCCATGGCCTATTTATACTTACTTACCGCTATTATTGGTGAAGTAATTGCAACATCAGCTTTGAAAAGTTCAAATCAATTTACCCGACTGATCCCTTCAGTGGTTGTATTTACAGGGTATGCCACTGCTTTTTACTTTCTGTCAGTGACATTAAATTATATCCCCATTGGAGTTGCCTATGCTATTTGGGCAGGTGCTGGGATCTTACTGGTCATGTTATTTGGCATTATTGTCTATCGCCAAATTCCAGATATCGCCAGCATTATTGGTGCCTTACTCATTATCTCAGGCGTTATGGTGATTAATTTATTTTCGAATACATCAGTTCATTAAAATACCATTTAACGTTTCATTGGCAATGATATAACACGATCCATGGATTCAGACAAAGCAGCATTATGGGTGATTAAAATCACTGTCTTATCCTGCATATGCTGTTTTAATGTATCAAAAACACGCTTTTCAGTGCGTTTATCAAGCCCTTCTGTTGGTTCATCTAAAATTAAAATTGGCTTATGCGTCAAAAACGCTCGAGCTAAACTTAAACGTTTGCGTTGCCCTCCTGATAAGTGCTGCCCATAATCACCGACCCATGTATCAAGCCCTTGTGGTAAATGATCAACAGTATCCGCTAAATCAACAGCCGCTAGTGCCGACCATAATGATTGATCATCCGCCTCCGGATCCGCTATAGCTAAATTTTCACGTACTGTGCCACTGAAGATATGTGCTCTTTGCTCAATAACCGTCATTACTTGTCGTAATTGTGTTTCTGTCAGCTGCTCAATGGGGTGACTGCCAATCCTAATCTGACCTGAGTCAACTGGGTAAAAACGAGCTAATAATTGAATTAAAGTTGTTTTTCCCTGCCCCGTTGGGCCAACAATAGCCACATGCTGGCCTGCGGGAATTGTTTCACTAAAGTCAGAAAGCACAGGTTTTGTATCGTTTGAGTAACAAAAATGAACCGATCGATATTCAATTGAGCACTGCTTAGGCAGCTCAATTTGCTGTGTTTTAGGAAAACAAACGGCTGGTTTTTGATCAACCACTTCATTTAATCGCTTAGCAGAGGCTAGCACTTTACCTAAATGCTGATAAGCACTCGACAATGGCATAATGGCTTCAAATAATCCCATAATGCCGAGTACTAGTAAAGCAATGACAGCCCCACTCATATTGTCAGCAGCAACAGCAGCAACGCCAAGCCAAGTGGCAATCCAAATACTTGCACCAAATGCCAGTGTCATTAAACCACTGCCAATGCCTGTAATCGCAACTAATCGATTTTGCTGTTGCATATAAACCTTATTCGCCTGATTGATTTGTTGTAAATAGGCTTTGTCAGCTGCAAAAATTTTCAATGGGGATAAGGACTGGACATAACTGGTCATTTGCATTATTAAATGACCTTGCTGCTGTGTGAGCTGTTGATTTTGACTCCGAGCTAAACGATTCGTCAAAATTGGAATGAATAGACCACTTAGCAAGGCAATCCCGACGGTGGTTAATGCCACATAACCATTAAAAAAAGTAAAAAAACCCCCAACAACCACAATTGCGACTAAAAAGACAATGCTTGGGGATAAAATACGAATATATAAATCCTGAAGCGCGTCCACATCATTGACCATGCGATTCAGCAGCTCACCGCGATGATATCTGATTAATCGACTTGGTGCTAAAGGCATTAATTTCTCATAAAACCATAATCGAATATCCGCCAAAATTCGGAAAGTAGCATCATGCGTGGCTAAACGTTCCCCATAACGCGTCACAATTCGTGCCAATGAAAACGTCCGCACGCCAGCGGCGGGGTAATAGTAATTAAATTGACTAGCCACTACATATCCAGCTGTCGCCATATACGCAGAAATGGAGATAAACCATCCGGATAATGCCAACAACCCAATGCTTGATAGCACCGCACCACAGGCTAATGCTGTCCCTAAAGCCATTGGCCCTAATCGTTTTTTTAACGTTGGTAAAAAAAGTTTTAAAACACTCATTGAACAACCCCTTGCTCATGATATAACGCATATAAATACCCATCAGCTTTCGCTAATAACTCTGAAGCCGTGCCCATTTCAACAAGCCGTCCATGATCCAGCACAATGACTCGATCCATTAAATATAAATAGTTGAGTCGATGCGTTAACATCAATACCGTCTTATCAAACCAAAACTGTGTCAATCCATCCATAATCGCTTGCTCTGATTGAGTATCTAAACTAGCCGTTGGTTCATCAAGCAATAATAACTCACAAGGTTTTAAGTATGCTCGGGCTAATGCTAATCGTTGCGCTTGACCCCCTGATAAACCTTGTCCTTGCTCACCAACAAAGCTGTCAAGCCCCTTAGGCAATTGGTTGACAACGGATTGTAAATGCGCCGTTTGCAAAGCTTGCTCTAGCTGATCAGCATCCGCCTTTGGATTGGCTAATAGCAAATTGTCTCGCAGTGTGCCCTGTAACAACAAAGGATCTTGCCCCAACCAACTGATCTTTGTTAACCATTGTTGTTGACTGATTTGATCAAGGCTTAGTTGACGATTGAGTTGAATCATCCCCGTTTGCGGCTGAATAAATTGTAATAACGCATTAATCAATGTCGATTTTCCCGCCCCACTCGCACCAACAATGGCAATTTTTTCGCCTTGATGAATGGTTAAATTAATGTCTTGTAAAGCAGGAATTGTTTGCCCTTGGTAGGCAACCGATACTTGATCAAACGTTATTGTTTCAATGGGTGGACAAGCCGCATGCTTACTTTGCTCATCTGCTGTTTGTTCGGGCAAATCTAAGATTTTTTGAATTTCCATTGCCCCACCGATCGCTTTAGCTTTCGCATGATAATGGGTGCTTAACTCTCTTAAAGGCAAAAAGAATTCAGGCGCTAATAACAAAATAAATAAGCCGCCTTGTAACGTTAAATCATGTAATTGCCACCACAAAGAATCATTTGTGCCCGCATTAATAAAACCTAACCCTAAATAAATTGCAACTAAGGCAATTGATAACGCCGCAAAAAACTCTAAAACCGCTGATGATAAAAAAGCCATGCGTAATACCCGCATCGTTGTTTTACGATAGGCATCTGAGGCTTCATAAAGTTTTTGGCCTTGTGACTGGCTTCGATTGAATAATTTTAAAGTGCTTAAGCCTTGAAGTGTATCTAAAAACCGACCACTCATGCGAGACAGTGTTTGAAAGTGCTTTTGATTTTCTGATTCAGCTCCCATGCCTACAATGATCATGAAAATCGGTAATAATGGCGCACATACAAGCAAAATCACACCACAGACCCAATTTTGCCAAAAGACAAATATTAAAATCGTCATTGGCATGAGTGCTGATAAGGTGATTTGAGGTAAAAAGTGTGTGAAAAAATCGCCTAAAGCTTCTACTTGATCCATTGCCGAGCTGACTAAGGCGGCATTTGACTGTCGGGCAGATGCGACAGGTCCTAAACGGTTGATATGATGTAACAAATCCATTCGAACTTGTGATTTAACACGCCAAGCAGTTTGAAACCCCACAATCTCCCGCAACCAGCTAAAAAAAGCACGTGTGACCATCAAGGCCCCCATCACAATAAAAGCCATAACCATTTGTTGTGGTGCTAATCCTTGCATATAAGCCAAGTAAATAATATGCGCGAGAATATAAAGCTGAACAATCAGGCAAATACCACTGACGAAATTAACCGCAATGGTCAATTGAATCCAATTTTTGGCAGGTCCAGCTATTGACCTAAGCCACTGTTGTGCACGTTTTTTATCAGTTGGCTGGGCTTGTGCCGTTGTCATGTTATCCCTTCATTTGGATGATAAAAAGTGGTTTAATTATAGCAAGAGTTACATCAGGCGTATAGAGACAAATAGCATCGTTTGCTATTACTTATTTGCATTTATTGACTAATTATAGTAATTAGCAAGACAGACCCATATTATCAAAAGGAGCCACCATGATGGAGTCACCGATTCCCACTGACACTATCTTGAATCATCTTGTTGCATTTAATCAAGAAAAAAAACAATCACGGGGCCAACGCCAACAAATCCGATATATTTTAAAATTAGCCGAAAAACGCGGATTTGAACAAGCCAAAACACTTTTCCATGATCTGGAAAATGAGCCAATGTCTTATGAGCTCATTAAAAAATGGCATCAGAAATTACGTGAATTTGTCAGCAACAGTGAAATGAGTAGTATTTTAGACCATCGGCTGTTTGAATAATGATCAAGCAGCACTTTCACGAACGGCTTGCACCATCGTTTTGACTTTATCAGGATCAATATCTGGATAAATACCATGGCCTAAATTAAAGATATGACGCCGACCTTGTCCATAGTCTTGAACAATTTGTTTCACTTGTTGCGCAATGGCATCATGATCGCCATAAAGTGCCGCCGGATCCAAATTTCCCTGAATCACTTTGTCTGTTTGAACGATTGCCTTAGCTTGCTTAATATCCATCGTCCAATCCAACCCGATTCCATCACACGGAGTTTGCATCATATCCGATAACCATAACCCACCATTTTTTGTAAAAAAGACAATTGGCACATGAGGGTAAGCCTGTTTGACTTGTTCAGCAATCTGCTTCATATAAGCTAATGAAAAATGACGATAGGTCTCCGGACTCAATAGTCCGCCCCAGGTGTCAAATAACATTAATGCTTGTGCCCCAGCACGACATTGGCCAATCAAATATTGTGATACACTATTGGCTAACTTCGTTAATAATTGATGCATTAGTTTTGGCGCTTGATACATTAATTTGCGTAACTGATTAAACTGCTTGGAACCTTGGCCTTCAACCATATAAGCCGCGAGCGTCCACGGACTGCCACTAAAGCCAATTAATGGAACACGATCTTTAACAGCTAATTTCGTTGTTGTCACCGCTTGCATGACATAGGCTAGCTTATCTTCAATACCTTGATCGGATAATGCCTCAATTGCTTTCTCTGTTCGGACAGGATGATCAATCACCGGCCCTTGCCCTTTGACAAAGCGAACATCTACGCCCATGGCTTCTGGAATTGTCAAAATATCGGAAAATAAAATAGCCGCATCTAAATCAAATCGATCTAATGGTTGTAAGGCCACCTCACAACAAGCCTCAGGATGGCGACATAAGTCTAAAAACTGTTGAAACTTTGAACGAATCTGTCGATATTCAGGTAAGTAGCGACCTGCTTGTCGCATGAGCCAGACGGGGGGTTGATCAGTCGTCGATTGACCATTTAAAACATCTAAAAATTTTGTTCGCATGTTTTTTCCTTATTAAGATTGATTCGGTCGATAATGAGGGGGATTACACATAATATTTTACATCATAACGGCCTTGTTTAAACCGTTTATAGCCCCATTGGTATTGCGCAGGCCATTGACGAATTGCTGATTCAAATGCTGTTGTGAATGCTTTAGCAACTGGAAAGGGGTGACCTTGTGCGATATAGTAATCAATGGTTTGATCAATCGATTCAATATAAATATCCATCCCTTTGCCAATGCCTCTTCGAATTCCATAGGCAACAACAACCGGCATCTGAAAACGTTGATGCAATTTATCAGCTAAGACCATTGTTTGTGCTGAAATGCCAAAAAAGTCAATCGGAGTTGCTCCGGCTTGACTTGGCACTTGATCGCCCATTAATAATAATAATTGTTGCGCTTTTAATGCCCCAATCATTTTTTTTATGCCATATGAAGTTGTTGGTGCCATTTGTTCACAGGTTCGAGCTCGAGCTTTTTCAATTAAATAACGAATTGCCTGAATTTTCGGGGGCTTATACATAATGGTCGAATCATAGCGTTTCGTCACATACAACGAGCCAATTTCCCAACAACCTAAATGCGGGCCAATCAGCATCACTCCTTTATTTTGCGCATATAATGCATCTAACATGTCAAGCCCATAGACATGGTGCACTTGCTTAAATAAATCCGTTGGTTTTTTCGTTAAAAATGCCGGCATTTCCATTAAGGTGATTAATGACTGTTTCAACGATTCATAGACTAAGCGGTTTTGTGTTTGAGGTGATTCATTGGGAAAACAATGACGAATGTTGGCCGTTGTGGTTCGTTTAAAGTGGGTTGAAACAACACGAGTCAATTGCGCTAATACAACACCGACGGCTTGTAAAAGCCCCACCGGCAAGCGGCCAATTAGCCAAACAAAACCAATGATTATGCTTTTTCGCATCGATATTGTCCCCTAACGCACAAACCCAAGTTGTGTTTTAAAATCCATACTATGGTCGGCTTGAATCCGGCGGACTGTTTTTGATTTTGAACGCATCACAATACTATCCGTTGTCACACGTCGATCTTGACGTTTCACGCCATTAAGAAATGTTCCATCGGTTACCCCTGTCGCTGCAAATAAAACATCGCCACTGGCCAATTCATTTAATGTGTATTTTTTATCAAAATCAGTAATTCCCCATTTTTGAGCACGCGCAGCCTCATCGTCATTTCGAATGACAAGACGTGCTTGCATCTGCCCCCCAAGACAACGCAATGCCGCGGCAGCGATCACACCTTCTGGTGCCCCACCGGTGCCCATAAAAACATCAATACCTGAGTCAGATTGAGCCGTTGAAATAATTGCTGAGACATCCCCATCAGGAATAAGCATAACACGAGCCCCCACAGCGCGAGAAGCATCAATCAAATGCTGATGTCGCGGTCGGTCTAATGTGCAAACGACAAGCGCTTCAATAGGAATCCTTTTCGCCTCAGCAACCCGCGTTAGATTGGCTTGCACAGAATCATCTAGGTCAATTAATAGGGTATCTGGTAAATCATGTCCCCCAACGGCAATTTTTTCCATATAGGTATCCGGTGCATGCAAAAAACCACCGGATTCTGCCATGGCAATCACCGATAACGCATTCTGCCCCCCTTTTGCCGTAATTGAAGTGCCTTCTAATGGGTCTAATGCAATATCGACGCCTGGGCCGCCTTGGCCAACGGATTCACCAATATATAACATTGGCGCTTGATCACGTTCACCTTCACCAATGACTACTTTGCCATTAATCGCTAATCGATTTAAGGCACACCGCATTGCATCAACCGCGACTTGATCGGCTGCCTTTTCATCTCCTCGCCCCATTTGTCGCCATGCCGACAATGCTGCAGCTTCTGTTGCCCGAACAGATTCTAATGCTAAATTACGATCCATATCACCCTATTCCTTATATGTTTAACCATGATCTGTCTATTAATCGTTTCAGATCATTTAAAATAATTGTTTAATAACGCCCCTCTAGTTGCGTTGTGCCAATATTTTGCAAAGTCGTTGCTGCTTGAGTGCCCATTTGGTCAACAAGGCGATCTAAAAAGTGTGATTTGCGAGTGTAATCAACAATCGGCAATGCATCAAACTCTCCGCGCGCAATTTGGCCAACTGATCCATAATCATCGATCAACCCTAGCTTTTTCCCTTGAATCCCATCAAAAGGCTGACCGGAAAAAATTTGTTGTGCCTTTGTTAAATCTAACCGGTCTTTTCGACCTTTTTTAACCGCATCAATAAAAACATCATGCACCTGGTCTAAAATAGACTCAAAAATTTTGACTTGACGTGCATTTTGTGGTTTAAAAGGATCGAGAAAATCTTTATTATCCCCCGCCGTATAAAGACGTCGTTCAATACCAAGCTTGTCTAATAACCCCACAAAACCAAATCCGCCACCTCGAACACCAATGGAGCCCAGCAATGTCATTCGGTTGGCATAAATTTTATCGGTTGCCGAAGCAATATAATAAGCCGCTGAGGCACACATATCCGTGCAAATCGCATAAATCGGTTTATCTGGATGTTCTGTTTTTAAATAATTGATATATTGATATAAATCATCCGCCTCAACTGGTGAACCACCTGGGCTATTAATTTTTAGAAAAACTGCCTTTGTTTGATCATTATCAAATGCTTGATGTAGGCTTTGACTAATATTTTTTGTATTCGCCGGATAATCCGATCCCATGACACCATTGACTTTGACAATACCAATATGCGGTTGATTGCTACCTTTTTGTTCAGCGCTGGCTGCAAAATATACATTATAGATAACAACCAGGCCGATTAAAAGTCCCATCAGTCTGAAAAAAATGCTCCAACGCCGCTTACGTTTTTGTTCTTGGATATGGCTATAGGCCAGTTGATGTAAAATTTTTTGTTCATCAAATTTGTCAGTCATCACACACCATCCTAGGATTGATTACTAAAGACAAATTATAACGATTTTGTTTGTATAATACCATGACCTTTTTGCGGAGGCCTTTGATAAAAAAAGCTCAGTAACAAAATTACTGAGCTTTTAACGTCTTAATCATGCGGTTAAGCACTTAAGGTTAAGAATAATCTATCATTAGCGATACGTAATTGTTTACTTAAGTTTAAGTGAGCCGTAACGCTTCTTAAAGCTATCCACACGTCCAGCTGTATCAACCACTTTTTGCTTGCCAGTATAAAATGGATGGCAATTCGCGCATACATCAAGATGGATTTCTTGACAACGTGTTGAACGTGTTTTAAAAGTATTACCACAGCTGCATGTAACAGAAACTTCTTCATATTTTGGTTGAATTTCGTAATTCATCATTTCACCTCGTTTTGCTTATGATCACCGCCACTTGAGCCAATATGTCAAGCACCGTGTTTGAATATGTTATTTTAACAAAAAAAAATCATCTTGCCAAATATTTATTCATTAATTTGACGAAATATACTTTTCACGACGAACTTGCTTTTGGGTAAACCCAAATTCTTGTAATTGCCCATATGCATCATCAATCATAGCAGGATTACCGCATAAATAGACCACATCATGTTCAGAGCTTAATTGCAATTGCCCGAAGTGTTGCTGTATATAACCTTTGACCTCATCTTCAGCAAAGTCTCCGTCTTGACGACTTAAACAGCTGACATACTGAATATGATCATAATCTTTTGCATAAGCTCTAAAGTCATCTAAATATAATAAATCTTGATGGTATTGAGCCCCTTGTAAGATATAAAATGACACATCTTTACGTTTTGCAATACTTGGCAACATTGCCCGATATGGTGCGATTCCCGTACCAGTTCCAGCTAAAATAATTTGATTAACTGACTCATCCTGTAATACCAGTCGCCCCACAGGTCCCATTGCATTATAGGTCTGGCCTGGCTTCATATTAAATAATCGCTCTGTGGCAATGCCACCATCAACATAAGCAATGGCAATTTCAATCAAGTCGCTTCCTGTTGGAATGGTCGCAATACTGTAGCTGCGTCGTTTGACTTTTCCATCTATATGATCAAATAAAAAAGTCACAAACTGACCTGGCGTGAAATTTAATTCTTCACCATCTTTGCGTTTAAATCGCATATGTCGGACATGCTTAGTCAACATATGTGCATCAACAAGTTCTAGTTCAAAACGTTGTACGGCCATATTTTAAAAATTACAGATTTGACATATTTATTAGTATGCCATATTTGGTAAAATAATATAAAGGATTTATGCATTAAAAACCGAAAAAAAAGGAGTCAAGCAGATGCAATTGTGGTGCGTATGGCCAATCAATCGGATAATACGCCTGATCATCGTTTTTTTATTCAGCAGTCTATTCTGGCTTCCTTGTCTAGTGACTGCATCAGTTGAATTATCCCCGAACCCTAAAAATCAAGTCCCCATTGTTCTATCAGGCAATCGTGCAACCGTAACAATAGATTTGCCAGCTAAGCCAGCTTCAGGATATCAATGGTTTTTATCGGAATATCATCCTAGCTTTATCCGAGTCACACGCTACAAACATTATTCTGATGGAAAAGAAAACTGCCAACCGGCGTGTGATGAATTTAAATTAGTCGTCAACCAACGTTTTAAAAATGCCCCTCAAAAACAAACCATTCGCTTTACTTATTTAAAACCGTGGGCACCGGATGAGGGGCCAATTCAACGCTCAATCACGATTTTATCACGCAATAATGACTAACGCTTTTAGGCATACTTTTGCCCGACAATACCCCCATCAAGAATCAATTGATGAATTATATTGTCTGATAAGCCTCAAATAAAATTTGACGTTTTTCAAATATGCTCGTATGCTAATAGCTTTCACTTAAATATTAACAAACCTATGTCAAAACAAGATAAACAACCAGTCGCCCTGCCAATTTGTTTTTTAACGGAAATGTGGGAACGTTATGGATTTTACTTAGTTCAAGTTGCCATCGTTCTTTTTTTGGTGCATTTTTTCCATTATTCGGAAAGTCTCAGTGGTCAATTAGCCGGTACATTTATTGGTCTAGTCTATACCACCAGTATTTTAGGTGGCATGGTTGCTGACCGTTGGCTTGGCCACTTTGTCAGTGCCGTTGTTGGTGAATATATTCTGATCATTTGTTATAGCCTGATTGGCATGTCTGTCATCCTGTATAACCCTTACTGGCTTTTAGTCGGTTTATCCGGTGTAGCTGTCGGAACAGGGCTGGTCAAAGCCAATATTTCAGCCTTACTGAGTAATTTTTATCAACCGAATGCCCCACAACGCGAGCAAGGCTATTCGATTTTCTACACAGGCATCAATTTAGGTGCTGTGCTTGGAAGTCTGACCGCCGGGATCATTACAACTTGGATTTTTGATGGGTTTTTGTCTGACTATGACTTAGCATGGGCCTTGCCTTTTTTCTTGTGTGCAATTGGGGCCTTTATCGGTTTTTTAACCTTACAAATTGGGATTAAAAAAAATCACATTGATATTGAGCAAAAGCAACGAGACAAAAACCAATGGTCTGACCTCGCTGTAGCATTAGGCTATATTTTATTGACTTGGATCGGATGTATTTTAATTTTACGATTCACGGCCTTATCAACGCTTGTTTTTTCGATTTTATTAATCGGCTGTATCATTATTTTAATTACAGATGGCATTAAGTACCCGACTTATCGGTTTTATATTATAGGTATCGCAGGATTATTAATTATTTCGGTTGTCTTCTGGACGCTGTATTTTCAATTTTATACATCGTATATTGGTTTATTTTCCTCTGTTTTTCGAAGCCGTGTATTCGGGTTTGAATTCTCAGTGCCCTTTTATTTATCTTTTATTAATATTGGAGTTGTATTATTTGGTGGGTTACTGGGACGGATTTGGCTTAAATTTGAAAAACAAGGCCGCCCGATCCATTATGTTGATAAGTTCTTACTCGGGCTTGGGTTAGCGGGATTAGCCACTTGGGTTATTACAAGCAGTATCACCATCATGCCATTGACGATGCTTGTGCCCGGATTAACCCTCATTTTAGCTTGTTTAATTTTAGCATTAGCTGATTTGAGTTTATCGCCAATTGGCCTATCAGCAACCTGCCAACTAGCGCCACCTAAGCGTCAAGGCGTTTATATGGGGATTTGGCTTATATCCATTGGATTAGGCGGAAAAATTGCAGGCTTATTATCATTTATTATGAATGAATCTGACCAGCAACCATTACACATCATTCATGAACACTATATTCATGGCATGTGGATCAATTCTTTGATTGCTGCGGCATTTATCATTTTTGGGTTAGTGATTCGTCGCCCCTTAAAACGTTTGATTTAAATCACCTATTTTTTAATGGGCTTGCCCCCAATTATCACCAACTCCAATATCAACCTCTAAAGGCACGTCTAAATCGGCCGCTGCCATCATTTTGTCTTGAATAACGGCTTTAGCCTGCTGTACAAATGCTTTTTCAACTTCAAAAATCAACTCATCATGCACCTGCATGACCATGGCAACTTGATCAGCATGCGCTTGTTGCCAAGCATCAATATCAATCATGGCTTTTTTGATAATATCAGCTGCTGACCCTTGCATCGGCCCATTGATGGCAGCCCGTTCAGCACCCCGTTGCTTGGCATTATTACGGGAATAAATCTCTGGCAAATGTAAACGCCGTCCTGACAGCGTTGTTACATACCCTTGTGACTTAGCTTGGGCTTTAGCGTGGTCCATATAAGCCTTAACGCCCGGATAGCGTTGGAAATAAGTATGAACATAATCTTGCGCTTGACCTCTTGAAATATTTAATTGCTTAGCCAACCCATAAGCCCCCATCCCATAAATCAATCCAAAATTAATCGCTTTAGCGCGACGTCGTTGTTCACTAGTAACATCCGATAATGCTTGACCAAAAATTTCAGCCGCTGTAATCGCATGAATATCTTGTTGCTTTTGAAATGCATTTAATAAGGTTGCATCTTTTGATAAATGCGCCATAATCCGCAGCTCAACCTGTGAATAATCGGCAGCTAACACAACATAGCCCGGCCTTGCCGTAAAAGCTTGACGAATTTTTCGACCAACTTCTGATCGGATCGGGATATTTTGCAAATTTGGATCCGATGACGACAGCCGCCCGGTAATGGCAATCGCCTGATGATAGGACGTATGAATCCTTTGTGTTTGAGGATCAACTAATTTCGGCAGCTTCGCTGTATACGTCGATTGTAATTTACTGATATGCCGATGTGTCATAATACGCTCCGCTAAGGGATAACTTTCGGCAAGTTGTTGTAATACTTCTTCGGAGGTCGAAGCAACGCCCCCCGGTGTCTTTTTAATAACCGGCAGCCCCATTTGTTCATACAAAACATGGCGTAATTGTTTTGTTGAAGCTAAATTAAAAGTGGTGCCAGCTAATTCATAACACTGTTGTTCAATCAGCGCCATTTGTTCTAATAAAGCTTGATCTTGCTTGGCTAATTGGGCAACATCCAAGCAAACACCGATCGTCTCCATGCGATTTAACACAAAGCAAAGTGGCATTTCAATGGCATGATAAACGTCTTTTAATGCTGGGACTGCTTGAACTTCTGGCCATAAATACTGGTACAGCTGATACGTGATCGCCGCATCTTCTGCCGCATATTCTCCAGCCTGGTTCAAATCAATCTGGTCAAAGGTTTTTTGGGCTTTGCCTCGTCCGGCAATTGATTCAAACGTGATGGGCGTTTTATTTAAATACCGTTTTGCCAATGTGTTCATATCATGCCGACTTTCTGAGCTATTGTAAACGTAAGACAACAGCATTGTGTCAGCAACTCCTTCAAAATACACTTGATACCGAGCAAACACTTTTAAATCAAACTTAGCATTATGAAATACTTTCGTGATTGCTTGATTGGCAAATACTGGCTGCATCTGTGATAAAACATCATCATACGATAATTGGCCTGTTGTACCTTGATGCGCAAATGGAATATAAATTCCATGATTGGCTTGATATGCCACTGACACACCAACTAAGGTTGCATTCAAGGCATCGAGTCGATCGGTTTCACAGTCAACGGCAATCACACTTTTAGTGGTCATAGTTGCAATATGGTCTTTCAATGTCTCCATACTTATAATGACTTCAAAGTCGAATGCTTCATGTGACTCAGATGCCACGGAATCAGCTTGATCGGCTTGCTTGCCCCATTTAGGCAGCAGGCGTTTTAATTCATAGCGGGTAAATTCTTGTTGTAAAAAGTCCCGATCCGGTTGTTGGCATTTTAACTGTGCTAGCTCAACGTCGATTGGGATATCACAACGAATGCGTGCTAGCTCTTTTGATAAAGCTAATTGGTCCAAATGCGCCCGTAACTTTTCACCGATTTTACCTTTAATTTGATCAGCATTGTTAATAATCCCTTCAATATTCTGATATTGATTAAGCCATTTAGCCGCTGTTTTAGGCCCAACAGTTGGGATACCCGGAATATTATCAGAACTATCGCCCATTAAGGCTAAATAGTCATTCATTTGTTCGGGACCTACCCCAAAGGTTTTGTGAACATCTGGAATGGCCATATAGCGATTTTTCATGGTATCGACTAAAGTAACATGCTCATCGACTAATTGAGCCATATCTTTATCACCCGTTGATATTAAAACGGAGTAGCCTTGTGCTGTTAACTTTTTTGATAAAGTACCAATCACATCATCGGCTTCAACACCTGGATGTTTGATCACCGGGAATCCCATTTTCTGAACAATTTCATGGATCGGAGAAATTTGCTGACGCAATTCATCAGCCATTTGTTTTCGATTTGCTTTATAATCAGGAAATAATTCATGACGAAAGTTTTTGCCAGAAGCATCAAAAATCACGACAACATAGGCCGTTTCATAAGTCTCTGGTAATTTTTGCAACATATTGACTACCCCGTAAATGGCGCCGGTATGTTCCCCTTGCTTGTTGGTTAAATGGGGTAAGGCATGATATGCCCGAAATAAATAAGATGATCCATCAACTAATACGATACGCTGACTCATAAGGCCTCTTTTATGATTGATAAGCTTGCAATATGACAAGGTAGCCATCACACTTATGATAGCATTATTGATTTTAAATTATGTTTTTAAAATATCAATTTTATTTTAACGGAGGATTGCACAAAAGACTATGCAAATTCATTTTTTATTCAGCATTCTTGTTTTAATTACTGCCACAGCCAGTTACATTAACCATGTTTATCTCAAAATGCCTAAAACCATTGGGCTGACGATTTTATCCATGTTGATTTCATTGGGGTTAATTATTTTTTTTCATCAGGATAGTGCCATTTTAAACATTGTCGGCAGCTTTAACTTTTCAGAAACGGTCTTATCCGGCATGTTAAGTTATTTATTATTTGCCGGTGCTTTGCACGTTAATGTCGTGGATTTAAAAAAAGAGCTTAAAGCCGTTATTTCTTTTGCCAGTATTGGCGTGATTATCTCTTGTTTTTTAACCGCAACATTAATTTATGGTTTAAGCCATCTGGTTCAATATCCTTTATCATTTGGTTATTGTTTAGTCTTCGGTGCTTTGATTTCACCGACGGATCCGATTGCTGTGATGGCTGTTTTTAAAGAAACGAAACAGGTTCCAGCACGCATGAAAATGCGCATTACCGGTGAGTCTTTGTTTAATGATGCCGCTGGGATTATTCTTTTTGTACTGATGGCCAATTTAGTTTTTCATCCAGCTTCACAAACGGATCATGTTCAAATCAGTGATATGATTCATACATTTTTGTCGAATGCTGGTGGCGGGATTGGACTTGGTGTGATCTTTGGATGGCTTGGCACGCGCTTGATTCATAAGGCCGATGATCCTGAAGTTGCTATTTTAATTACCATGGCTATATCGAGCATGGGCTTTATTATTGCTGCTTATATTGAAGCCTCTGGACCAATTACCATGGTCATTGCTGGTTTAATCATTGGGAATAACAATAAAACATGCTCAAAGCGAACGAAAACAGTTTTAAACAATTTTTGGGGTTTAATTGATGAACTACTGAATGCTTTTTTGTTTGTGTTAATTGGACTTGAGATGTTAAGTATCCATTTTAACCCATCAGTTATTTTGCTAGGCCTGATTGGAATTATCGGTATTTTTATGACACGTTATATCAGTGTTTTTCTTCCTATTTTAATTATTGATCGTAATCGGAACCATGATATTTGGCAAGAAACCCTTTTGCTTTCTTGGGGCGGTATTCGAGGGGGTATTTCCATTGCTTTAGCTTTATCACTGCCGCCAGAAGGTGAGTCTATTGTTAGTTTGACTTATATTATTGTTATTTGCTCTATTTTATTACAAGGAGCATCTTTTAAACGCTTAATTAATCATATTTTTAAACATAAAACTGACCAAATATCGCCAGAAAAATAACCAACCCGACCCAATGGTTATCCGAAAAAGCTTTAATGCATTTTTGAATGGTTGCTTGTCGATAATCACGATATTGTAAATGAAATAAAAAGGCCACAACCATTAACGCAATAAAATATAGCCAATCATATTGATGCCAAAGACCAAAGGCTAACCAACCAATAATGGCTAACATTTGAAACCCAGAAATAGCTTGATACGTCAATTCACCAAAAGTTACTGCACTGGATTTCAGGCCAATTTTAACATCATCTTTTTGATCAGCTAAGGCATAAATTGTATCATAGGCCAGGGTCCAAGCCACGGATGCCCCATATAATAGCCATGCTTCCACCGGAAGGTGTCTGACAACTGCGGCATAACCCATTAATACCCCTGTGTTAAACACCAAGCCCAACACCAGCTGAGGAAGGCCAAAAAATCGTTTACAAAACGGATAAAAAACAATTAAAACACCGGCAGCTAAGGCAATTTTAACGACTAAACCATTTAATAACAACGTTAATAAAAAAGCCATGATACATAGCAGCACCATCAACACCATGGCCTTGGCAACAGTAATTTGCCCTGTGGCTAAGGGCCGATGTTTGGTGCGTTCGACTTGCCCATCATAATGCCGATCAGCAATATCATTGACAATACAGCCGGCTGAACGAATCAAAAGCCCCCCAATGGCAAAAATAACCATTAACTCCCAGCTTGGTACATTGCCTTGAGCTGCAAACAATGCCCAAAAGGACGGATATAATACTAACAAAATAGGTAATGGCCGATGTAGCCGACATAAATAAAAATACGGTGCCAACATTAAACTTACTCCTTGTCTTGTCGTGGTAATGGCGGATGAGTGATAAAGTACTCAATGATTAATAAAGGTTCAACCCCTTTCCAATAAAACAAGCTTGCTCTGGCCCAACAAGGGTATTGTCGTTGAATTCGAAATCGTTGCCAAATGTGCTTCGGTGAATAAGTTGCTACATAAAAACCTGAGCGTTGGACCGCAGCATTATTGTATAATAGTGTCCGACCGATTGGCCGGTTGCCCAACTGATCAAAAGCTTCTTGATGGACCTGATAAGTGGTTTTTGGGACAAAGGTTCTTGCTTGAATAATGGTTTGCTGTGTGTCTAAACACTGCATCCTGACTTGTCGTATTAACCCGATTTCATTGGAAGGTAATAATTCAATTTCATCCGGCCAATATTCCGTTGCATCAATCGGCCCATCTTGTTGTAATACTAATGCGGGATAGACTTGTTGCAACCTTTGAAATAAATGACCAGTTTGACAAAGCCATGCATCCATTTGCTCGGATAAATGTGATTTGACGGTATTACAAGATTGCCACATACGGCATCAATTCTCTTTTAAAACACTGATGATCGTTCTATTATAACACGCACATGATGAAAACCAATCACAAACAAAAAGGAATCCCAATGGTACAACGTCCAAGTGAAAGACAATTTGATCAAACACGCCGTGTGACGGTCACACACAACTTTACTCGTTATGCTGAAGGCTCTGTTTTAATCGCTTTTGGTGAAACAAAAGTATTATGTAATGCCACTGTTGAGCCTGGCGTGCCTCGTTTTTTAGAAGATCAAGAACAAGGTTGGATCACAGCTGAATATAGCATGCTTCCCCGTTCAACCCACAGCCGGATGCGTCGAGAAGTCACACGTGGCAAGCCTGGCGGAAGAACGCTTGAAATTCAACGCTTAATTGGCCGTTCATTACGTGCTTGCATTGATTTAAAAGCCCTTGGTCCGTATACCATTACAGTTGACTGTGATGTGATTCAAGCCGATGGTGGGACACGTACTGCTGCGATCACAGGAGCTTGGCTAGCAGTTAAAGACGCCATTGAGCACCTGCAACAAAATGGTCAAATGGACCCAAACTCCCGCCCATTAACACACCAAATGGCAGCCGTATCCGTTGGTTTATATCAAGGTCAACCGGTTGTTGATCTGGACTATGATGAAGACAGTCAAGCCGATGCCGATATTAATGTAGTGATGGATGAGAATCAGGGGTTAATTGAAATTCAAGGAACAGCAGAAAGTCATCCTTTTGATGAACAGCAATTTGCTACCATGATGCAATTAGCAAAAGCGGGCATTGCCAATATTATTCATCAAACTTGTGCGACTAAATAATCATTCATTTGGCATAATAAACGCATATCTTGCATTTTTAATTCAAGACAATAACATTTTAAAGGACCACTTGCGGCGAATTTAAGCCTTTGTTCGACTTGTTGAATCTGATTAATCAGTTTTTGTCTTTTTTCATATAATTTGGCAAATTCTGGATTATGTTCAGCCATTTTTTCTAAGTAATCTTTAGAAATTGGCTTTTTGCGTGTTTTAACCGGTGATTTAATGGTATTATTTTTCTTCAGCGATAACGTTTTTCGAGGTTTTTCTTCAGACATGCATTTAATCCTTTCGTATGATGATGCGATAATTAAGCGCTAAAAACGAATCTATGTATCTTTTGCGTTGAATCTATACAAGTTTATCGTACAAATTTCGTTTAACAGCTTGCTTTTCTCATTAATTGGTTTTATAGTGTACATTGTGTCAGTATCAAATGCAAGATACTTGGCGAATCTTAGCCACTGAAGCGCAGTGGCTATTGAATCATGTAAAACAAAAAAGAAGGTGACTTTTATGCCTGCAACAATGCACTATACAATCCAACCGACAGACCAAACGTCTGAGCAAATGCCTTTGCGCACCCATGTTAAAAGTATCGTGGAAGGCTATTTCAAAACAATGAACCAAAGCAATATGCAACCATCTGATGTCTACGAAATGGTTTTAGCTGAAGTCGAGCAACCATTGATCGAAGCAACGATGGAATTCACAGGCCATAATCAAAGTCGTGCTGCGAATATCCTAGGCTTAAACCGTGGAACGTTCCGTAAAAAATTAGCACATTACGGCTTACTATAAATCGTTCTTAAGACACAAGTGTCAACTCTTGACCATCGAAAAGCCGGTATTATCCGGCTTTTTTTGTGCTCTATTTTTTAATCAATGACGTACATTGATTAATAGGCAGCTTGACTAAAACACAAAACACTCAATTGAAGCGAAAACAAGCTGCTTAAAATGATTCTACTTTTGAATCATCCTTAAAATGGGAGGACGACCCTTGTACCTAACGCATATAAGCTAATGACCTTTTGATCAATTTCAGGAGTAAGCTTTGTCTGATGTTTTTTGACAAGTAGTGGTTCAAAAGTACCATTGCGGTCTCTTGGTGTTTCTAGATCAAATAATCCAGTGCCGGTTTGAATCGTCTTTTTGCTATAACCATTTTTACGGTTGGAATCCGTTTCATCTTCAAGGTGTTGAGAAATTTCTGCTTTTAGAGCAGGCCTCTGTTAGCTGCTTGATTAATGGCGTTAGAACGCCATCTTTACCAGTTAAGCCTTTACCTGATTGCAAATCCGACAAAGCTTTATTGAAATCAAAATCCATGTCTTTCATATGTCATTCCTTTTTAGTTTATATTAACTGAATGACACAGAATTCTAAACGCTACCCACTCACGGTGGGTTGCTTCGGTCCAGGGACAATGGTTTGACGGATTAATTTGTCACGGTCATCCTAAATTCTTGATTTAATTTCCTAACAGTTGTTTTACGTGATAGCATAGTATTATTTAGTTTTTCAGCTTTAGTAACCCACTTTTTAAACTTTAAATTATAGTCAAGGTCTCTTAGATTAGAATTGTCTATTTTAGAGTTGCCATTTATCATCGTATTTTTAATTAATCGTCGTTTAGGACGGTAGCGAAAACGCTTAGTATTTTCCAAAGGACGGGCCTCACCACGTCCAGACACATTTTTGGTATTATAAGTAAGCTCCTCATTTTCAAATTCATCAGATTTCAAATTGCCTTCATTAACTTCTGGCTCATCA
>CAZAJS010000010.1:0-555 GCA_964485635.1 uncultured Francisellaceae bacterium | reverse complement strand
TAAAAGTTACTTTTTTATCAGAACTATTAATTAGTCTATCTTCTTTTTTTAGTATACCTTTAGTTTCATTCTCCGGATTTTTAGCTTTACTTAAAATTTGCTCATCGGAACTATTCTGTATTCCACCCTGTTGATTTAATCCACTTTCAACTTCATTGTCTTCTAATGCACTGATTTCACCTTCGGCTGATTCACCGACTACTTCTCCTGTAGACTCAGCTGCTACTTCTCCTGTAGACTCAGCTCCTGTTCCTAAAGATTGAACCATCATTTGTTCAGCTTCAAACGTCTCAGGTGCAGTAGCACCATCTGACAAAACTGTTAGAGCAGTCAATGCCACAGTACCTACTACAAACAATAGACCAGATATCGCACCAACTGACATATGCCCACTGGGATCAGTATTCATAATTGGATTACCATCCCCATAGGCATAACGATTGAGAAGGTCTTGACTGTCTCGCTGCGGAAAACTATGTAACCAGGGGGCATAATAACGAGCCCGTAAGTATTGCATGCCGCTTTCAGCATCGGTGTATTCGGCTGAGTACTGGA
>CAZAJS010000009.1:0-28620 GCA_964485635.1 uncultured Francisellaceae bacterium | reverse complement strand
CCAACATAAATAATCGCAATCAATGAGCTTGCAATCAATAACCAGTCAAGAACTGCTGTGACTGACGGTACGATTGGCAAGACGAAACGTAAAAAACCATAAGCTCCTAATTTTAACATTAAAGCAGCTAAAATGACTGATCCACCATCAGGTGCTTCACTATGAGCATCTGGCAACCATGAGTGAAATGGCCACATTGGAATTTTGATTGCAAAGGCCAAGAAAAATGCCCCGAGCAATAACCATTGAGCTGTTAACGTAATATTAGCTGCATTATTTTGTGTCGCCCAATGAATGAAATTGCCAATCGAAAATGTATCTGTACTAATTAATTGCGATACACTCTGTGATGCAACTTGCACATGAAGATAGAAAAAAGCGGCTAATAGAAATACGGATCCTAAAAAGGTATACATAAAAAATTTCACGGCAGCATACGCTCTTTGCTTACCGCCCCAAATTCCAATCCCTAATACAGTTGGAATTAATAAAGCTTCCCAAAACACATAAAATAAAATGGTATTCGTTGCCGAAAAAATGCCATTCATTAATCCGCAACTGATTAGGAAAATTGCCATATATTGTCGTGTTTTATATGTGATTGTATTCCAAGCAGCAAGCAATACAACTAACGTAGAAAAGGCCGTTAAAATAATAAATAGAACAGAAAACCCATCAACACCTAAGCCATAATAAACTAACGTCCCATCAAATAAAGAAAACCATCGACGCATCTCTGTAAGCTGCATCCCACTAATACTTGGATCAAATAATAGATATAATGGGACACATAAAATAAGCGTTACAATACTAAAAGCTAATGCAACCCATTTTGCCGGTGTACTATCTTTATCAGTTGAATTTGTCACTAAAGTAACAAAACCACCTAAAATAGGCACCCAAATCAACAGGCTTAAAAGACAATGAGACAAACTAGTCATAATACCATTCTTTCCTTTACCATCGTTATATTATATTGCACTGCTATACCACAACCAGCCAAACCAGCAATGCCAGTAGACCAAGGATGAAGGTCAATACGTAATCAAAAACGTAACCTCGTTGTGCTTTTTTCAAAACCCAACCTGTTAGATAAGTTAACCGAGCACTACCATGTACTAATAAACGGTCAATCATCAAAATATCAATGACATACCAAAAAAACTTACTCAATGCTACCATAAATGGACCAAAGATAAAATCATATAAACCATTGATAAAGTATTTTTTAACCAAAATGTAATAAAGAATCCCAAACCCTTTACGTACATCCGTAAAGAAATGTGTCACTTTTGGATACCACACATAAATCACATAAGCCAATACTAAGGCTGATAATGCTAACCAAAAAGGAATGGTCTTATAAGCATTTAAAATAAATGCTAGCGAAGATTGATGACTTGGCTCTGATGCCAATAAGTGCGTCACCGTTTGATTGCCCAATGCTGGCTGTAAAAATGGGGTGACACTATGGCCAAATGTCCCACTTGATAAAATCCAATTAAACAACACAAAACCAATACCTGCTGCTGGAATTGATAAGGCAATTAACGGAATTAATACTGACCAAGGTGACTCTTTAAGCCCTGATTTGACAGACTCTGACATTCTCGGTTTTCCATGGAAAGTCATAAAAAACATACGGAATGTATAAAACGAAGTAACAAATGCACATAATAAAACAAGAATATATGGGAATGTATGCCCATAAACCGTTGTATGTGCTGCTGACTCAATGATTAAATCTTTTGAGAAAAAGCCTGAAAATGGAGGCAAAGCGGATAATGCCCAAGCACCGATTAAAAATCCAATATAAGTGATTGGCATATATCGTCTCAGTCCACCCATATTGCGCATATCTTGATCATGATGCATTGCAATAATCACTGAACCGGCAGATAAAAATAGCAATGCTTTAAACATCGCATGTGTTAATAAATGGAACATACCAATGCTAAAGGCACCTGCCCCCATCGCTGTCATCATATAGCCTAACTGTGATAACGTACAATAAGCAATAACATATTTAATATCATTTTCGACGATGGCAATTAACCCCATGAAAAGACACGTAATTCCACCGATAATCATGACAAAACTCAAGGCTGCTGGTGATAATACAAACAATGGTGATAATTTACCCACCATGAATACACCGGCGGTAACCATTGTGGCAGCATGAATCAACGCTGAAATGGGTGTCGGACCTTGCATGGAGCCTTCTAACCAAATATGTAAAGGTACTTGCGCTGATTTTCCAATCGCCCCAACAAATAACAGTGTACAAATTAAAGTAATTGGTGAAAAAGACATTCCTAAGAAATGAACCACTTGATCATTATCTAAATGTTTTGCAGCTTGGAAAACAGTTTGATAATCAATCGCATTGAAATAATAAACAATTGCCGCAATTCCTAATAAAAAGCCTAAGTCACCAACACGATTCGCAATAAACGCCCGTAATGCAGCGGCATTAGCTGTTTCTTTATCAAACCAAAATCCAATCAATAAATAAGAAAAGAGGCCAACACCTTCCCATCCAAAAAATAATAGCAGGAAGTTATTCCCCATAACCAAACACAGCATGGCAAAAGTAAATCCAGAAATATAACCATAAAAACGGGCATAACCTGGATCACCTTTTAAATATCCCATTGAATAAATATGCACTAATAATGAGACAAAAGTCACAATTAGCATCATATAGACTGTGATCGAATCGACAGTAAAACTAATATCCATACTAAAGTAATTTTCAAACACAGCCCACGTAAAGTAATTGACCTCATACGTGACACCTGTGGCAAACACTTGCCATGCTAGATAAAGCGATCCAATAAAAGATAACCCAACCAGACCAATGGTAATGATATTAACACCTGCTAATTTTATATAGCGAGAGAAAAACCCTGCTAGAATTGAGCCAAGCGCTGGGGCAAGAATTATAATCGCAATGATAATTTCCGCTGTCATACCATTAACCCTTTAGTCTGTTTAATTGACTGACATCGATTGTTCGACGTGTTCGAAATAGTGTTACAACAATTGCTAAACCAATTGCGGCTTCGGCTGCTGCCACTGTCAAGATGAAAAACACCACAACATCTCCCATCATATGCCCATGTAAGTTAGCAAAAGCAATAAAATTTGTATTTACAGCTAATAGCATTAACTCAATTGACATTAATAAAATTAATAAGTTTTTACGATTAATAATAATGCCAGCTAAACTCAACGAAAATAAAATCGCACTAAACACCAAATAATGGACAAGGCCTACTGGAATACTACTCATGAGATTGCTCACCTTTTTGTTGTGTTTTTTCTGATTTCATTTGAACCATTTTTAAACGTTTTGATGGATCTGCTCGTAACTGTTTTTGGACATCAACAGCTTTATTATCACCGCGCTGACCTCGAAATGTTAAAGCAATTGCCGCAATCATTGCAGACAATAACACCATACCCATCAGCTCAAAAACATACAAATAATCATTGCCAAACATTGTCTGACCTAATGCATAAACGGATGTTGTTTTATTCGCATACTCAACACCGGCAAAAGTATCAATCACCATAAATGACATGAACACAGCAAAGCCAATACATACAAGCACTGCTAATGGCCAATAAACCACCATCCGACTGCGTTTGACCTCCAGTGTAATATCTAGCATCATCACAACAAATAAAAACATTACCATGACAGCCCCGACATAAACAACGATTAAAAGTAATGCTAAATACTCTTGTTGCATTGTAATCCAAACGGCTGCTGAAGCAATAAACGTAAATACCAAAGCAACAACAGCTTGCACAGGGTTTTTTGAAAGTACTAACCATAAAGCACTCACAACCGCAAACGATGCAAAAATATAAAATAAAATATTAACAGTTGTTTCAGTCATAATTATGTACCTTATCGATATTGAGATTCTGCTTGTAAATCAGCGGCAATTTGATCTTCATATTCATCACCAATTGCTAATAATTTAGCTTTTGTCATAATATTTTCGCCACGCTTTTCAAAGTGATATTCAAAAATACGGGTTTCCACAATCGAATCAACAGGGCAAGCTTCTTCACATAACCCACAAAAGATACATTTAAAAAGGTCAATATCGTAACGCGTTGTTCGACGTGTGCCATCATCTTGACGCGGACCTGCTTCAATCGTAATGGCTAATGCTGGGCAAACAACTTCGCAAAGCTTACATGCAATACAACGCTCTTCACCATTGTCATAACGTCTTAATGCATGCAGACCACGAAATCTAGATGACTGTGGGGTTTTTTCATCAGGATATTGAACGGTGACTTTTTTTGTAAAAAAATGCCGTCCAGTAATGCCCATTCCTTTGAGCAATTCCCATAAGAAAAAACTTTTAAAAAATCGTTTTACCGATCCCATGATTCTACCTCTTACCACCAAGGGCCTACATTAAACTGAACTAAAAGTGCAACGACGACTAACCATACAAACGTTAAAGGAATAAACACCTTCCAACCTAACCGCATCAGTTGGTCATAACGATATCTTGGGAATGTCGCACGCAGCCATAAGAAAATAAACATAAAAATACCGGCTTTCAAAAATAGCCAGACGATTCCTGGAATAGCATCAAATGCCGTTTGAAGCCCTGGAATTCCTTGAAACGGAGATTCCCAACCACCTAAAAATAAAATAGCTGTTAAAAAGCTGATTAAAATCATATTGGCATATTCTGCTAAAAAGAATAAAGCAAACCTTGACCCAGAATACTCAACATGGTGACCGGCTACAATTTCTGACTCACCTTCCACCACATCAAATGGGGCTCGGTTAGTTTCAGCGACACCAGCAATAAAATAAACGATGAATAAAGGAAACATCGGGATCCAGAACCAATGCCAAATACCACCTTGTTGCGCCATAATGATTTCACTTAAGTTCAATGATCCAGCACCAATAACAACGGCTGCTAGCGCAAAACCCATGGCCAGCTCATAAGAAATAACTTGTGCTGCTGAACGTAATGCACCAAACATGGCATATTTAGAATTTGATGCCCAACCGGCTAAAATGACGCCATAAATGGCAAATGATGTCATGGCTAAAATATAAAATAAACCAGCACTAGCATTCGATAAAACTAAATTAGGACCAAATGGGATTACTGCCCAAGCCGCATATGCCGGTGCAAAAGCTAATGTTGGTGCAACAAAAAATAAATATTTATTCGATTTGCTTGGAATAATTACTTCTTTTAAGAAAAGTTTTCCAGCATCTAATAAAGTTTGCAACAAACCAAATGGGCCTACGCGGTTAGGGCCAATTCGATCGTGCATATACCCAATGACTTTGCGCTCAGCATATACATAATATGCAACGCCCAAAATTAACGGAACGATAATAAGTAAGCTTTTTAAGATAATCCAAATGATATCGACAATCATGCATCTAGCCCCTCTTTGTCAACGGGATTTATTCTAACACTTTCCCAGTTTACAATACAAGAAGAGAATTGTTGAAATGGCATGATTATCGTTCTTTTTGCAACGTTTTGATCCACTTTAACCGATACATGATACGTTTCTTCTTCCATTGTAACCGCAATTTCACCATACTCATTGATTTTTAACTGATCAGCTAAATAAGGTGAAATCCGCCCTGTTGCATACCACCGTGCATCATTCGTTTGTTGTAAAGGCTCGCTGCGACGGAGTAGATTGGTTGTTTTATACATTGACACACAAGGCATTAAACGGGCTTGATGCTTAACAAGCGGGAATGATGAGTCAATAATCTGACCAATATCTAATGAATAATCCCCTGGTTGTAGCATATCAAGCTCTGAAAGAACATCTTCAGTTGATTGATATTCAAACCCTGGTTGCTCTAATAAGTTACCTAAAACTCGCAACACTTTCCAACCAGGGCGTGTTTCATAATAAGGTTTTGCCACGGCCTGATAGCTTTGGACTTGGCCATTTAAATTGACAACGGTTCCGGAGCTTTCATAATGCGTCGCAATGGGTAAAATAATATCAGCATATTGCTTCATTGACTCACTGGCATAGGGTGAAAATGCAATCACCATGTCCATTTGTTTTAGGGTTTTTAATGATTGTTGCCCGACAAGCGAATCGGCCTCTGGTTCCATGTTATATAATAAAGCTAACTGAGTATCAGTTTGACCTGATAACACGGAATATGCTGACACACCTTGATCCTTTGGATCAAATATCTGGTGTTTTGCACCGATAAATGGCAAAGCCCCAGCAAAGTAGGCACCTTTTGCATTAGGCCCTGGAGCTAAAACGCCACCTTTTGCTGATAAAACTGTCTTAAATGTTTCAACAAACGCATATAGCTGAGCAAAGTCTTGACTTAAAACACCATCATATCCTAATAAAATCACTGGATTTTCTGCTTGAAGCAATGACTCTGCTATTTGCATCAAGTCATCGGTTACATCAACCTGACGAAAGATGGCTTGTAATTTAGGGTAATAGCTTAGATCAATAATTTGCCGCTTACAAACAGCTCTTAATAATGCTGCAACAATTGAAGGAAATTCAGTGGCTTCAACTACTTTTTGCTCAACATCGTAATTAAATTGATAGTTATAATGATTCAACGCAACCACTTTTCCACCATTTTCAGTGGCCTGCTTAACACGCAGATTTAATAATGGATATTCTTTGCGCAAATTTGAACCTAACAATAAAACAAAGTCCGATTGTGCAATTTGGCTTGGGCTACAGTTAATGCCTGTTCCTGCCGTAACTGCCTTTTGTGTATGACCTTGCATCAATCGTGTATCAATATTTTTACAGCCTAACCCCCGCATCAATTTTTGTAACAAATAAAGCTCTTCAACGGAACAGGCCTCTGAAGCTAACGCGGCGATTTGATCCGCCCCTTGTTTTTCTAATGTCGTGGTTAAAGCAGTTTTGACGAAATCTAACCCCTCTTCCCAAGAAACATGAACCCATTGGTCACCTTTTTTAATAATGGGGGCATCTAATCGATCTTTAGCATAAAGACCTGCATATTCAAAGCGGTCTTTATCAGCAATCCAAGTTTCATTGATTGCTTCATTTTCACGAGGAACAACACGTAATAATTTGCCTCGTCGAGTATTTGCATACAAATTAGCACCCATTCCATCAGCTTGAGAAATAGTGGGATATTGTTGCATCTCCCAGGCTCTAGCTTCGTAGCGAAATGGCTTTGAAGTTAATGCCCCAACAGGACAGACATCAATCATATTCCCTGATAACTCAGAATCGACTGCCTTTGCAACATAAGTTCCAATTTCAGTATGATCACCTCGTCCCATCGCACCAAGTTCTTTAATTCCAGCAATTTCTTGACCAAATCGAACACAACGGGTACATTGAATACACCGATTCATATGCGTTTCAATCAATGATCCTAAATCCGGATCGTAAAAAGCACGCTTTGTTTCTTGATAGGCTGACTCATCATTTCCATAGCCCATTGCCACATCTTGCAGTTCACATTCACCACCTTGATCGCATATTGGGCAGTCTAATGGATGGTTTGCTAACAAAAATTCCATTACAGATTTTTGATACGCTAAGGTTGTCGGTGATTTAGTAAACACCTTCATTCCATCCATCACAAATGTTGCACAGGCTGGTGAAGGTTTTCTCGCCCCTTCAATATCAACTAGACACATCCGACAGTTTGCTGCCACAGACAGTTTTTTGTGATAACAAAAACGCGGAATATAAATCCCTTTTTCATCAGCAACCTGAATGACACTTTTACCCTTTTCAACCGTATAAGTCGTGCCATTAATTTCTACAGTTACTGTATCGTGGGTTTGTTGTTCTGCCACGGAAATCACCCTCAAATTTTATTTCGATTCTACAAAACTGCGCTGATGCTCAACCATATATTCAAATTCATGGAAAAACTTTTTCAAAAAGCTTTGCACAGGCCAAGCAGCGGCATCACCCAAACCACAAATAGTGTGGCCTTCAATATTATCCGCAACACGCTTTAAATTATGCAAGTCTTGCTGATTGCCTTGACCTGCTAAAATGCGTGCTAAAATTTTCTCCATCCAACCAGTCCCTTCACGACATGGCGTACATTGTCCACAAGATTCTTCATGATAAAAGGCCGCAATCCGATGCAGCATTTTAACCATACAAACTGTTTCATCCATGACAACAACAGCACCAGAACCAAGCATTGAACCTGCTTGCGCTAATGATTCATAATCCATATTAACATCTAAAATTTCATCAGCTTTTAAAACAGGCGTTGAACTACCACCAGGAATGACAGCTTTTAGTTGATGTCCTTGTCGAACACCACCAGCTAATTCCAGCAATTCTTTAAATGGAATCCCTAAACCAACCTCAAAAACTCCTGGTTGATTAACATGGCCAGAGACACAAAACATTTTAGTCCCACCACTTTTTTCTGTGCCTAATTGTTTAAACCATTCGGCCCCTTGTTCTAAAATCACAGGAACTGAGGCATAGCTTTCAGTATTATTAATATTCGTTGGCTGCCCATAGACTCCTTTATTTGCGGGAAAAGGCGGCTTAAAACGTGGTTGGCCTTTTTTGCCTTCTAATGAGTCTAAAAGTGCTGTCTCTTCGCCACAGATATAGGCCCCAGCACCAATTGTATTATAAAAGTCAAAGTCTAAGCCACTATTTAAAATATTTTTTCCTAATAAACCAGCTTCATATGCTTCTTCAACAGCTTTTTCCATACGTTCAATTGGCGCATAAAATTCACCTCGAATATAATTATACCCGACAGTCGCATTCATTACATAACCAGCAATAATCATTCCTTCAATTAATTGATGCGGATTATACAGCATGATTTCACGGTCTTTACAAGTGCCTGGCTCGCCTTCATCTGAATTGCACACGACATATTTTTGCCCTGGCATCTTTCTTGGCATAAAGCTCCATTTAAGGCCTGTAGAAAAGCCAGCACCACCACGGCCACGCAAGCCAGAACTTTTTAAAGTTTCTAGGATTGTCTCTGGATCTGTTTTTTCTGCTAAAATTTTTCGTAACATTTGGTAGCCGCCGACGGACTCATAACTACTTAATGACCATGGTTGGTCAAGATGGCGTGTCCGAAAGCATACTTCATTAGCCATATTTTACTCCAAACTGTCTATGATTTGGTCAACCTTTTCAGGGGTTAAATTTTCATAAAAAACTTCATCAACTTCTAACATCGGGGCACCACAACAAGCCCCCTGACATTCAACTGTTCGCAATGTCACACGACCGTCTTGTGTGGTTTGGCCGACTTTCACACCCAATCGATTTTCAATATGTTGAATAATCGTTTCAGCACCATTGAGCATGCATGAAATATTATCACAGACATTTAATTTATGCCGCCCCACTGGGGTTAAATCATACATACCATAAAAAGTTGCAACTTCATATACTGACGCCTCAGGCATATCTAAATATGCCGCAAGCTTTTGCATTAACTCAACAGTTAAATGACCACCATTTGCTTTTTGAATCACATGCAAACCAGGAATCACAGCTGATTGACGTTGCTCTTTTGGGTATTTTGCTACCCATTTTTCTAACTGATCAAGTACATTCTGGTCTGAAAAAATTTCGTTTACGGATGCCATAGTTATCCCTTTACCTATCGATCTACATCACCAAATACAACATCTTGCGTTGCAATTATTGCTGGAGTATCGGCCAACATATGTCCCGATAACATTTCATTCATTGCACTTAAATGCGCAAAACTTGGAGCGCGCAATTTGACACGGTACGGTTTATTCGACCCATCCGAAATTAAATAAACGCCAAACTCACCTTTTGGATGCTCTGTTCCAACATAAACTTCACCTGGTGGCGTACAAAAGCCTTCAGAATAAAGTTTAAAATGCTGAATCATCGCTTCCATACTATTTTTCATCAAATCTCGCTTTGGCGGCACAACTTTAGGCACATCCGCATGCACAGGTCCTGGATTGTTTTGCAGCCATTGCACACATTGCTGAATGATTTTTGTTGATTCATGCATTTCAGCAACACGAACCAAATAACGATCATAACAGTCACCTTCTGAGGCCACAGGAATATCAAAATCTAACTCATCATAAACTTCATATGGTTGTTTTTTACGTAAATCCCAGCTAACACCACTGGCCCTAAGCATTGGCCCTGTGAATCCAAGCGCTTTAGCCCGCTGGGCTGAGACAACGCCAATGCCTACCGTCCGCTGCTTCCAAATACGGTTTTCGCTCAGCAAACCTTCAAGTTCACCTAGCGCTTTAGGAAACCGTTGTGTAAAGTCCCAAATAAAGTCTAATAATGATCCTTGTCTGGCTTTATTGCGTTTTTTTGCTTTACGTTTCGATGTGAACCGAGAAGCTTCATGCTGTGGCATAAAATCAGGCAAATCTTGTTTAACGCCCCCTGGGCGAAAATATTTCGCATGCATCCGCGCACCAGAAACAGCTTCATAACAATCAAACAATGTTTCTCGCTCACGAAACGCATATAAAAAAGAAGCCATCGCTCCTAAATCCAAGCCATTTGCGCCAATCCACATCAGATGATTCAAAATTCGAGTTATTTCAGCAAACATCACCCGAATATATTGAGCTCTTCTCGGGACTTCGATCCCGAGTAATTTTTCAATGGCTAATACATATGCATGCTCATTACACATCATTGAAACATAGTCTAGTCGATCCATATACCCAATACTTTGAATATACGGCTTAGACTCTGCTAGTTTTTCAGTTCCTCGATGTAATAACCCTACGTGAGGGTCAGCACGTTTAACAACTTCACCATCAAGTTCAAGCACTAGGCGTAAAACACCATGAGCGGCTGGATGAACTGGACCAAAGTTTAAAGTGTAATTTTTATACTCTGCCATAATCGTTGCTCAGTCTTATTTTGTTTCTTGTTCGTTTAAATAACGATTATCATCGCGAATGACTTTCGGGGTATTTATGCGTGGATCAATTTCCACTGGCTCATACACGATGCGTTTTTGATCCTCATCATAGCGCATTTCTACATAACCACTTTGAGGAAAGTCTTTCCGGAATGGATGCCCAACGAATCCATAATCAGTTAAAATACGACGTAAATCTGGGTGCCCTAAAAATAAAATACCGAACATATCAAAGGCTTCTCGTTCATGCCAGTTAGCCGCTGGCCAAATATCAACAACACTTGGCAACATTAAATCTGAGGCTTCAACAAATACTTTAACACGGACCCGTGTGTTATTTTGTAAACTTAATAAATGGTATGAAACTGCATAACGCCCAGGGAATTCTATTTGTGACTTTTCTAATGGCATTTGTCGCATCACACCCCGAGAAAAACCCGTTGCTGTCGTTGATTCTGTCTCCCATTCATCTTTTCCATAGGTCAGATAGTCAACGCCTGAAATATCAATCAATATTTCAAAACCACCTTGGTCTCTGAGGGTTGTTAGCGTATCAATTAAATGAAATTTAGTTGTTACAAACGTCAATTCATCATAAGCAACTTCAGAGGACTGCGTATAATTTTCAAGCAAGCTTTTTAAAGTGTTGATTTGCTCTGTTGTCAGTGCCATGATCTTTACTTCCTTGCAATTGTGTTAGTTCGGCGGATTTTATGCTGCAGCTGAATAATTCCATAAATCAAAGCTTCTGCTGTTGGCGGACACCCTGGGACATACACATCAACTGGCAAGATACGATCACAACCTCTTACAACTGAGTATGAATAATGATAATAACCGCCACCATTGGCACAAGACCCCATTGAGATAACCCATTTGGGATTGGCCATTTGGTCATAAGCTTTGCGTAAGGCAGGTGCCATTTTATTACACAAAGTTCCTGCCACAATAAGCACATCACTCTGGCGAGGACTTGGTCGAAACACGACACCAAAGCGATCTAAGTCATAACGAGCTGCACCAGAATGCATCATTTCAACAGCACAACACGCCAAACCAAATGTTACCGGCCACATTGAACCTGTTCTAACCCAGTTGATTAATGCATCAGCACTGGTTGTCATAAAACCTTGTTGCTTTTGGTTTTCCGTGGCTAAGTCGCCGTTTACTCCCATTCTAGTGCTCCTTTCTTCCACTCATAAATTAAGCCAATAAATAACACGACTAAAAAAATCATCATCGCCACAAATGGAATCGTACCAATCCCACTTTTTAATTGAATCCCCCAAGGAAACAAAAAAGCCACTTCTAAATCAAAGATCAAAAATAACAAAGCGACCAAATAAAACCGTACATCAAACTTAGATCGGGCATCCTCAAACTCGGGGAAACCACATTCAAAAGGGGAGTTTTTTGCCTCACTTGGTTGATAAGCACCTGTGATTTTAGACAAAATCCGCCCTGCTATAGCAATTAATGTTGATACCACAATGGCAACAATTATAAAAATTAAAACAGGCAAATAATTTTGATATACATTCATTGACTGCATGGTTTACTCCTCTGGTGCCAAAGGCGGGACTCGAACCCACACGACCTAACGGTCACCACCCCCTCAAGGTGGCGTGTCTACCAATTCCACCACTTTGGCAATTTTTATTAACAATCTTTTGCCCATTTTTCAATGGGAAAAATTATTTGTGGTTAGTCTGTATTAGCCGGAGCTGTTTGACTCGATTGACCTGCGCTAACATCCACTCGAGGTGCTTGCGACTGTGTTTGTGTTTTAGCAACATAACTAATCCCAATACTCGTTGCAAAAAACACCGCTACTAAAAACCACGTGAATTTGAACATAAATGGCGCGGCTCCTTTAGAGCCAAAAACGGTCTGAGAAGAACCAGAGCCAAACGATGCTCCCATATTTGCGCCTTTTCCTTGCTGTAATAAAACAACAACTACCAACAATACACTGACAATAATATCAATCGTCAATAACAACCCTAACATACTTTTTGCCTGTTTTTTGCTTTGTTTTTGCTTGCGTTTTGTGTCCCAACTCAATATTTTATCGCTTGAGAACACAGGATGGTTTAAATTCTAACATTATCAACATACAAGATTATCTAGTTATGCGCAAGCCCTTTATTTCAACTTAACTAAGTTTTCACAACTTGGCTAACTGAATTAACTCAATAAACTTATCGGCTTTTAGTGAAGCACCTCCAACAAGCCCCCCATCAACACCATCAATTGCTAGAATTTGCTCGGCATTTGACGGTTTTAGGCTTCCACCATAAAGAATTGGCAACTGTGTTGCAACCGTCGCATTCCATTGTCGAACCGCTTGACGGATCAATTGATGTGCTGTTGCAATTTGTTGTTGGTTGGCTACCAAGCCTGTTCCAATTGCCCATACTGGTTCATAAGCTACAATCAATTGCTTTTGTTCGGCAGCAGTTAAAGATTCAAAGACTGTATTAATTTGACTTTCTAAAACAGCTTCAACCACCCCTTGTTGTCGTTGTTGCTGAGTCTCACCAACGCATAAAATCGGGATAAGCCCATTGGCAAATGCTTGTTTTACTTTTTGACTCACTGTTTGATTTGTTTCACCAAACATTCCACGACGCTCTGAATGGCCAACAATAACATACTCACAGCCAATATCTTTGAGCATAGCACCACTGATTTCACCTGTATAGGCCCCTTGACTTGCCACAGAAAGGTTTTGCCCTCCTACGGAGAAGCCTTGCGCTTGCTGGACAACACTCGCAGCGTAAATAGCAGGTGGGCAAACGACAACATTCACATTTTCAAATGGCCCCTTTTGAGCAATCTTTGTGCACAAGCTTTTGATCATGGCTCGGTTGCCATGCATTTTCCAGTTTCCAATCATTAATGGTTTGACCATGCTATTTCTCCCTTCATATTGATTGACTTATTCTATCTTCAACTTGTTGTGCTAGCCAATCAGCCTGCTGTTTTGCCATATCGATGTCATTTGCTTCAACCATGACACGTAACAAAGGCTCTGTTCCAGAAGGCCGCAAAACAACGCGTCCTTGATCGGCTAATACACTATTTGACTGTTCAATTAAATCAGCAAATAAATTGGAAGCTTCGTGCTCAGATAAACGCTCAGACAAAACAACATTGTGCATCACCTGCGGTGCTTTTTGAATATCAACAGCCTGATCTAGCCTTTTGCCTGAAATATCTAAAGCCATTAATAATAGTAAGGCAGTGATGATACCATCACCGGTTTGATGATAGCCTAAATGAATTAAATGCCCAGAAGACTCTGCGCCTAATTGCCATTGTGCCGTTTGTAACTCAGAAAAAACATATTTATCGCCCACTTTGGCTCGAATCAAATCAATACCTTGTTGTTTTAAAGCTTGCTCAATGGCTAAATTTGTCATGACCGTCCCGACAACACCGGTTTGCTGCCCTAAATACCGAGCAATGATATATAAAATTAAATCTCCATCAATGATTGCCCCAGTTTTGTCAACGGCAATCAGACGATCGCCATCACCATCAAAAGCGAACCCTAAGTCAGCCTTTTGCCCCACTACTGCCTGTTGCAACGCCGTTAAATCTGTCGCTCCACACCCTTGGTTGATATTAACCCCATTCGGTGAACCACCTATTGTCTGAACATCATAACCAAATCTCTGAAAAATGGCCGGAGCTAATTGATAAGTTGCCCCATGTGCACAATCTAAAACAATTTTTTGATTGCCAGACAAAGAGGCAAATTGTTTTAGACAGTATTCAATATAAGGACCAGAATCGTCATGTGCAACCAACAATTGACCAATGTGATCTGTCATCGGTGCTTCCACGGTTTTCAATAAAGCTTCAATTGCCATTTCAAAGTCATCTGAAACTTTGATCCCTTGATGATCAAATAGCTTAATCCCATTATCGTGATAAGGATTGTGGGAGGCACTAATGACTACACCACAATCCGCCTCTCGATAGACGGTCATAAATGCAACCACGGGTGTTGGCACAACGCCTAAATCAATGAAATCAACCCCATAGCTCATCAGGCCCGCCCCTAATGCCATTTTAAACAAATCCCCTGAGGCTCTTGTATCTTGGCCAACAATAACTTTTGGTGAAGTGCTGTGTTGCTTTAAGTAATAGCCTAAAGCATAGCCTAATTGTATGACTTTCTCAGCCGTCATAAACCCTTGATTCACACGATCACGGATTCCATCAGTTCCAAAAAATTGTTTACTCATGACGACCTCATTGCTTTTTCTTGACTATCAGCCTTTTGCTCATTGTTTGATTTTTTTTCTGATAAAACTAAACCATCTTGCCCAACATCAACTTGAATGTGTTGGCGGGCAGCTTTATGATCAAATAAAATCCATTCAGCTAATGGCTTTTTAATTTGTTGCTGAATCAGCCGTGCAAGTGGGCGCGCGCCCATTTTTTCATCATAACCATGAACCGTTAGCCATTGCTTGACATCTGGGGTCACATGCAATGCAATATTTTGTGCATCTAATTGGCTTTGCAGACGGACTAAAAGCTTATCAACCACTGATTCAATAATATGATGGTCTAAGGCAGCAAATTGAACAATAGCATCTAAACGATTCCGAAACTCTGGTGTGAACTCTTGCTCAAGCTGCTGCATACCTGCTTGGACTTTTTGGCCAGGTTGGTCAGTAAAGCCAACCGTGGATTTTTGCATTTCAAAAGCCCCAGCATTTGTCGTCATAATCAAAATCACATTTGCAAAACTGACTTCACGTCCACTGCTATCTGTTAATGCACCATTATCCATCACTTGTAATAGTAAATTATAAATATCAGGATGCGCCTTTTCAATTTCATCTAATAAAACAATACTATGAGGATTTTTTGCAATTGCCGTCGTTAAAAGCCCCCCATCATCATAACCAACATAGCCTGGCGGTGTTCCAATTAAACGAGCTACACTATGGGCTTCAACATATTCAGACATGTCAAACCGAGCTAAATTCACACCTAACAAATGTGCTAGCTGTTGAACGACTTCCGTTTTTCCAACCCCTGTTGGGCCTGCAAACAAAAATGAACCCCACGGCTTATTAGGTTCTTTTAACCCAGCTCGCGCCAATTTAATATTATCTGATAACATTTCAATGGCCTGATCTTGACCAAAGACTAACATTTTTAAATCTTTAGCCAATGTTTCAAGTCGTTTTTTATCATCCGCACTGACTTGACTTAATGGAACTCGAGCCATACGCGCAACTGTCATTTCAATATCTGTCGGCTGGATTGATTTTTTCTGGCGACTTTTCGGTTGTAATAATTGATAGGCACCAACTTCATCGATTACATCGACTGCTTTATCGGGCAAAAAGCGCTCTGTCATATGTTTTGCAGATAACTCAACAGCTGCCCGAAGTGCTGCTTGGGTATATTTGACTTGATAGTGCTTTTCAAAATTACCTTTTAATCCTTTTAGAATTTCAATGGCATCACTAATACTCGGCTCTTCAACATCAATTTTTTGGAAACGTCGTGCTAACGCTTGGTCTTTTTCAAAAAACTTACGAAATTCTTGGTAGGTTGTTGCCCCTAAACAGCGCATTTTTCCAGCACCTAAAGCCGGCTTTAATAGATTTGCGGCATCAACGGTACTTTCAGCAACAGCCCCAGCACCAATAATTGTATGAATTTCATCAATAAACAAGATGCCATTTCCAAGTGATTCTAGCGCCTTAATTAAGTTTTTAAGGCGCATTTCAAATTCCCCACGATACTTCGTTCCAGCTAACAAGGAACCTATATCTAATGAGTAAATCGTTTGATCTTCTAACACACTGGGCACTTGATGATTGACAATCCGCATAGCAAGGCCTTCGGCAATTGCAGTTTTACCAACACCTGGCTCTCCAACTAATAAAGGGTTATTTTTACGTCGACGACATAGCACTTGTATCACACGGTCAATATGTGCTTCCCGACCAATCACGGGATCAAAATGATTTTGCATTGCTTTTTCATTTAAATTAACAGTGTATTCAGCTAATACTGACTGTGGATCTGTTTGATTTTCAGCTGCCGCTTCATTAGATTGTTCCGTATTGATGTCTTGAGATGCCACAGACTCTGACTCTGACATCTCAACAACACTCTGAATAAACACTTCTCGTGTCAAGCCAGCTTCTAAAAGCAGTTGCGTCGCATAATCTGATTGCTCACTGAAAAAGGCCGCTAATACATCAAAACAGTTAACATCTCGGTCTGTTTCTTTAGATGCTTGCACATAAAAAATCGCCCGTTGTAAGACTCGGTGGCATGCTGGGGCTGGTTCAATTTGTGTCAGTTTGCCTTTAAAAATAAGCTGTTCGTTTTGCTCTAAAAATGTCGCAAGATCATTTTCAAGCGATTGAACATCCACTGATAAAGATTCAAATACTTTTTGAACAGGCTGATCACTCAATAACACATGTAACAAATGAGACAATGTGACTTGATTATGTTGCAAATCACGCGCTTGATGAAAAGCTTGATTTAACATCAACTCTAATCGCTTACTTAACATAAATGAATTTTTCCTTTTAATCCGGTTTAATTGCTTGGTTTTTACCAAGCCATGTTACTTGTATAATACAGTCATTATAACAAAAAATCCGATAACAACGGATAGACTTTAGCAATTTGCCACAAGTCTAGCAAAGTACTGCGTAAACACTTTGGGAATGGGATATGCATCATAATCTGTCAGATCAATCCACTGGCCTTGATCATCAGGGATAATAAAATCATTCACTTCAATTAAATACACCGTATAATTTAAATAAAAATGCGTGAAAACATGACGACCTTGCCCTAGGTGGGTAATTAAATATTCCTCTGGTTGCCCTTTGAGTTCAATGACAGGAAGTCCATACATCCCTCCCCAAACACCTGTTTGTTTAAATGGGCTTAGCCAAATCTTGCCTTGGTGATAATAACAGCCATAAGTCTTATCGATGGTTGTTTTAGCGCGTTTAGGTTTTTTATAAGGTAACTGTGTCGCGATCTTTTGTTGATAGGCTAAACAAAAGTTCGTTAATGGGCAGTGTTGGCATAACGGTTTGCGTTGACAGACTAATGCCCCTAAATCCATTTGTGCTTGTGTATAGGCAGCAGGTTGGTCATGATGCATTAAGGCATTAGCATAATGCCAAAGTAATTGTTCAGTTTCAGTGGTATCAATAGGCGTTTGCAATGCAAATAACCGGGCAAAAACACGCTTAACATTACCATCTAAAATAGGCAATGGTTGATTAAACGCAAGAGATAAAATTGCATTAGCGGTTGATTGACCGATCCCCGGTAAAGCTAATAAAGCATCCGGTGTGTTAGGAACTTGACTATGATGGTCTTGCACCATTTTTTTTGCCGCTTTATGCAAATTACGCCCTCGGGCATAATAACCTAGTCCTGACCAATAATTTAAAACCGTATCCTGACTGGCCTCAGCCAGTGACTCGATTGTCTGAAAGCGTTGCATGAAACGTTCAAAATACGGTTTAACGGTGGCTACTTGAGTTTGTTGCAGCATGACTTCAGAGACCCATGTAGCATAGGGTGTTGCACATCTTTGCCATGGCAAGTCATGCCGCCCCTGATTGAAAAACCAATTTAACAGTTGCTTATGATAAACTTCTTTTGAAAAATGAAACTGTGTCGTCACAAATGGGCCTTCATTTAGGTTCAAGGCATTGATAAAACAGTATTAACTGGCGCATCTGCTAACTGGTCTCGTCCATTCAAACCACAAAGCTCAAGTAAAAACACATAACCTGCTATTTGACTGTTTGATGCTTCTACTAGTTGACCACATGCTTGTGCTGTTCCACCCGTTGCTAATAAATCATCAATCACCACTACTCGATCATTTGGACCTAGGATGTTTTTTTCGACTTGTAATGTCGCTTGCCCATACTCTAGAGCATAAGAAGCACTATGAACTGCGCTGGGTAATTTACCAGGTTTCCGTGCTAAAACCAAACCACATGATAATCGTGCGGCTAAGGCGCTAGCAAAAATAAACCCACGGCTTTCAGCCCCCATAAAATGAGTTGGCTGAATGGGTAATGCTTCCACTGCTTGGCTCATATAGTCTAAACAAGATTCAAATGCTTTGTGATCCGATAAAAGTGGGGAAATGTCATAGAATAAAATCCCCTCAACGGGGAAGTTAGGCACTTGTGCCATTTTTTGCTTTAATTCAGATTGACTTAACATTGATTCACTCTTTATACCTGTAACAGCATGCGTGCAGGATCTTCAATCAACTCTTTAATCATTTTCAAAAAGCGTACCGATGTGGCTCCATCAATAATACGGTGATCATAGGATAATGCTAAATACATCATCGGGCGAATAACGATTTCATCATTCTCAACGACCGGTCGTTTAACGATATTATGCATTCCTAAAATCGCACTTTGCGGGGCGTTAATAATAGGCGTTGATAGCATTGATCCATACGTTCCACCATTTGTCACAGTGAAAGTTCCACCCTGCATTTCATCAATACCGAGTTTACCAGATTGAGCACGCTTGGCTTTTTCAATAATTTGCGCTTCAATTTCAGCAAATGACATTTGATCAATATCACGCAAAACAGGGACAACAAGGCCGCGGTCAGTCCCAACAGCTACACCAATATCAAAATAACCATGGTAAACAACTTCTTGGCCATCAATTGAGGCATTAACCTCTGGATACGCTTTTAATGCTTCTGTGGCGGCTTTTAAGAAAAATGACATAAAACCAAGCTTGGTGTCATGTGTCTGCTGAAAAATATCTTTATACTTTTTACGCATATCCATGACAGGTTTCATATCAACTTCATTAAATGTTGATAAAATTGCATTCGTTTGCTGGACTTCAACTAATCGTTTTGCAATCGTTTGACGCAATCGCGTCATCCGTACACGTGTTTCTGGTCGCTGCCCAGAAACCATTGGCTCAGAGGCTTCCGATTGTGATGAAGCACGTTGACTCACAGATTCAGATGAGGCTTGGTGAATATCTGATTTTGTGATGCGACCTTTTTTACCACTTCCTTGTATCGAAGCAGTATCAACACCTGTTGTTTGAGCAGCACGACGTGCTGACGGGGATAAGTCTTGTGAAGAAGTTGACTGGTGATCACTGACATGATCATCTGACTCAGATGGCGCAGCAACACTACCCGATTGGCCAACACTAATATCAGCTACTTGCTGCTGTGAAGTGAGCGTGTCACCTTCTGCCACTAACTGTTTGGATAACGTTCCAGACTGTGTCGCTGGGACCTCCATCATCACTTTATCAGTTTCGATCTCAACAAGTGTTTCTCCTTCCTCAACCTGATCACCAACTTGCTTATGCCATGTTGCAACTGTTCCTTCGGACACTGACTCAGGAAAAGCGGGCGCTGAAACAGTCATTGTCGTTGGTTGACTTGATGCTGTATTTTCGGCTTTTGATGCATGCATCTCATCCGGTGTGTTACTTGCAGCTTGACCACTTTCCATTTGGCCGATCACTGCTTCAGATGTCACTGTATCGCCTTCTTGAAATTGTTGACTTTTTAAGACCCCATCTGAGACAGCTGGCACTTCCATCATGACTTTGTCTGTCTCAATTTCTGCAATAACTTCACCTTCTTCAACATGATCACCGACTGACTTGTGCCAAGTTGCTAAAGTGCCTTCAGCAACAGATTCTGGAAATGTTGGTACTTTAATATCCATCATATGTTTAATTCCTTTTCATTATTAAGAACATCATCGATCACAGCTTTTTGCTGCGCCTTAAACCGAGATGGGTAACCGACTGCTGGGGCTGCCATCCGTTCACGTCCTGCATAGCTTAATGTTTGGCTGGCTTGCAATAACGGCTGTAAAAGTGGCTGAATAAATGACCACGCACCTTGGTTAGCAGGCTCTTCTTGCGCCCAAACCACTGATTTTGCATTCGGGTATTCAGCGAGAATGCGACTCATAACTTCATCAGGAAATGGGTATAATTGTTCAACACGCACAATTGCACAGTCAAACTGTTGTTGTTCACGACGCGCTTCTAACAGATCATAATAAAATTTACCTGAACATAACACGACCTTTTTAACCGATTTAGCTTCAATCTGGTCAATTTCATCAATCACTGGCATAAAATAGCCCGTTGCTAATGATGCCATACTTGATTTAACAAGCGGATGCCGCAACAGACTTTTTGGCGTCATAACAATTAAAGGCTTCCGATAATCGCGCTTGACTTGACGACGCAACATATGAAACATTTGGCTTGGTGTAGTTGGGACACACACCTGCATATTATGATGCGCACACAGTTGTAAAAACCGTTCTGGTCTAGCTGATGAATGTTCTGGTCCCATACCTTCTTGACCATGAGGCAATAGCATCACTAAGCCTGATTGTATTCCCCACTTTTCTTCTGCTGAGGCAATATATTGATCAATCACAACTTGCGCTGTATTCGCAAAATCTCCGAATTGGGCTTCCCACAGTGTCAATGTTTGTGGCTGCATTAGGCTATAACCATACTCAAATCCTAATACCCCATATTCAGAAAGAATCGAATCACCAATGACACATTCAACTTCCCTATTAATATGCTGTAATGGAATATAGGTTGAATCATTTGATTCAAGGTTGGCATTATGTAATACTGCATGCCGATGTGAGAACGTTCCACGCCCACTATCCTCACCTGTTAATCGAACGTGATAACCTTCATGCAATAAGCTCGCATAAGCTAAGTTTTCGGCAAAGCCCCAGTTACAATCGATTTCTTCAGACGCCATTTTTAGGCGTTCTTGTAATGTTTTTTCAACTTGTTTTTGTAAAACAAACCCCTCAGGTACATGGCACATGCTTTGTGCTAATTGTTTTAATAAAACCGGATCTAGCGTTGTTTGATGCGCTATTTGCCAATTTTGCTCAGCAAAACGTGACCAATCTGGTTGTTTAGAAAAGTCAATTTGATCCGTTTTTTCAACGATATCTTTGCCTTCATTCAAGCGCGCCTTATATGCATCAAGCCACTGTTTCGCCTGATTTGAATCAATAACGCCAGCTTGCTGTAACTGCTGGGCATAAACTGCTCGTGTTGTTGGATGCTTCTTGATAACTGCATACATATGCGGCTGTGTGCCTGACGGCTCATCTGCTTCATTGTGTCCATGACGACGATAGCAGACTAGATCAATAACCACATCTTTTCCAAATGCTTGACGATAATCGAAGGCTAACTTAGCAACATGAACTACAGCCTCCGGATCATCACCATTGACATGAAAAACCGGTGCTTGAATCATTTTCGCTGTATCAGAAACATACCAGCTGCTGCGGTTATCCTGTCGTTTACTGGTTGTAAAACCAACCTGATTATTTGAAATAATATGTACAGTTCCGCCCGTTGAATAATGGCGTGTTTGTGATAACGCTAATGTTTCCATCACAACCCCTTGACCACAGAATGCTGAATCCCCATGCATCAAAATAGGGACCACTTTTTGCATATTGCCATATTTATCTTGCTGTGCTCGGGCCATGCCTTCGACCACTGCATCAACGGTTTCTAAATGTGATGGATTATAGGCCATGGTTAATGCCATTGGGCCTTGATTCAATTGGCGCGGGAAAAACTGACCTTGGTGATATTTAACATCTCCCCCGATCAAATGTTTTTCTTGTTTGTCTTCAAATTCATCACATAAAGACTGATAGGACTTCCCTAAAACATTGACTAAGACATTTAAACGACCTCGATGCGCCATCCCTAAAATTGATTCTTCGGCACCGTTTGCCGCAGCTGATTCTAAAATCGTTTCAAGTGCTGGGATTAATGATTCACCGCCTTCAATTGAAAAGCGTTTTTGCCCTACATAACGATTGCCTAATGCTTTTTCAAGACCTTCAGAAGCCGTCAGTTGTTGCAAAATCATTTGCTTTGTTTGTCCATCTAACGTTTCAGGGCCTTTTTCAATACGCTGCTGTAACCAATCTCGCTCTCGAGCATCTGCCACATGTGTATACTCATAACCCACTGACCCTGTATAAATTTGGGCGAGTTGATCGATCACTTGTTTAGCAGGCTTGCCTTGTGAACCTGTCAATGTCCCAAGTTTAATCACCTGTTCAAGATCTGTTGCACTCACTCCATAATGTTGCGCTGATAAAAGGGGGGCACTTGGTGTTTCAGAAATTTTTAATGGATCTGTTTGCGCATAAAAGTGACCATATTCGCGATAAGCATTAATCAACTGCCAAATACCAGGATTTGTTGCCTGATGATAATCTTGAGTCGATGAGCCACCTTGATGGGGATGCTGAACGTACTGTATCATTGCTTGACGTACAGCTTGATGTGATACGTCTTTTGTATCTAGCGTTAGTTGGTCAAAGTAATCGCGCCAACTACTTTCAACACTCGTTGGATCAGCTAAATAGTTTTCGTAAATTTCATCAAGATAAGCACTATTAACGCCTGCAAGCTGTGAGCTTTGCCACCATTGCGCCATCTGTGATGTAGTTGATTTATTTGACATGGTGATTATCCCATAATTCTGTTATCTGTTGCTAATATCTTGTTTATAAACTATTTGACAACATTTTAGAACGCAGTTTACCAATGGCTTTAGTCGGGTTAAGCCCTTTAGGGCAAACGTTGACGCAGTTCATAATAGTACGGCAACGAAAAACGCTGAATGGATCTTGTAAATTTTCTAAACGTTCTTTTGTCGCACCATCTCGTGAGTCTGCAACAAATCGATAAGCTTGCAACAATCCTGCTGGTCCAATAAATTTATCCGGATTCCACCAGAAAGATGGGCACGATGTTGTACAACAGGCACATAAAATACACTCATAAAGCCCATCTAGCTCCGCACGTTCTTCTGGGGACTGTAGCCGCTCAGTGGCTGGTAATGTGCCTTCTTCTGGTTGTAAATAAGGATCAACCTTTTCATAGTTTTGATAAAACTGTGTCATATCCACAATCAAGTCACGCACCACAGGCAAACCAGGTAGTGGCTTAAGCACAATAGGCTGTTTCAAATCGCCAACACTTGTAATACAAGATAAGCCATTTTTCCCGTTAATATTCATCCCATCAGAACCACAAACCCCTTCTCGGCATGACCGCCGCAAGGCTAAAGAAGGATCTTGCTCTTTGATTTTTTCAATCGCTGTTAAAACTTTCGTCCCTTCATTTTCAACTTCAACCGTATAATCTTTATAGTACGGTTTTTTATCATATTCAGGGTTATAGCGATAGATTTTAAATTTAATTTCCATCATTAGCTCCTTTTTAGTAAACGCGTTTTTTCGCTTCAAACGGCTTAACTTTGTGTGTATTGTTATTTACCGCACGCGTACTGACACGATCATCATGGTAAAAATATAAGCTATGAACTAGCCAGTTTTCATTATCATGATCAGGATAATCAACACGGGAATGAGCACCACGAGTTTCTGTTCGATTGACTGCTAAGCGTGCTGTTGCCATGGCCACTGCCATTAAGTTATCTAGCTCTAATGCCTCAAAACGCGCTGTATTAAATGTATAGCTATGATCGCCAAGTGCCGCTTTTTCAATGCGTGTTTTAATCGCTTGCAACTCTTTTAAGCCTTCTGCCATATTGTCGCCTTCACGGAAAACACTAAAATTCTTTTGCATGCTTTCTTGTAACGTTGCTCGTAAATCAGCAACTCCTTCGCCATTGCCTTCGTTAGATTCCCAGCGATTGAGACGTTCTAGTGCTTGGTCAATCTGCTCATCATTGACATCATGCCACTTCGCGCCTTTTGCTAAAGCTTCCTGAGCATGAATCCCGGCAGCACGGCCAAATACAACCAAATCTAATAATGAGTTGCTCCCTAGACGGTTTGACCCATGTACTGAAACACAAGCACACTCCCCAACGGCATATAGACCATCCACAGGCACATCATTGCCTTGAGCATCTTGCGTAAGCGCTTGACCATATTTATTCGTTGGGATTCCTCCCATCATATAATGACAAGTTGGAACGACAGGAATTGGCTCTTTGATTGGGTCAACCCCTGCAAAGGTCCGTGCTAAGTCACGAATGCCTGGAAGTCGTTCTTTAATTACTTCTGGGTCTAAATGTGTCAAGTCTAAATGAACGCAATCAACACCAGCAAATTTTAAGCCTCTGCCTTCTTGCATTTCTTGTTGTGATGCACGTGATACAACATCGCGACACGCTAAATCTTTAGCATTTGGTGCATAGCGCTCCATATAACGCTCACCTTTATTGTTACGCAATACGCCGCCTTCACCACGACAACCTTCAGTCACTAAAACACCCGCTCCTGCAATACCAGTCGGGTGGAACTGCCAAAATTCCATATCTTGTAACGGGAAGCCAGCCCGTGCAAACATACCCGGTCCATCACCGGTGTTGATGTGAGCATTTGTACTTGTTTGATAAATACGACCCGCCCCACCTGTGGCTAAAATGGTAATTTTAGCGTGGAAAAATGCTAATTGGCCTGTGGCCATGCACATCGCAACGATCCCAGCGACTGTGTTTTCATCTGACTTAACAATGTCTAAGGCATACCATTCAGTAAAAAAGCTTGTTTTATGTTTTAAATTCCCTTGGTACAACGTATGCAATAAAGCATGTCCCGTTCGGTCTGAGGCAGCACAAGTTCGATAAGCTTGTTTCGCTGGATCAAAATTACGTGACATCCCACCAAATGCACGCTGATAAATTTTACCATTTTCTAAACGTGAAAATGGCAATCCCATGTGTTCAAGCTCAATAACAGATTTTGGAGCTTCTTCACACATATACTCAATACATTCTTGATCACCAATATAATCAGAACCCTTGACGGTATCATACATATGCCAGCGCCAATCATCGGCAGCTAAATCATCTGATTCGTCATTTACATTCCCTAGTGAGGCGGCAATTCCACCTTGCGCTGATACGGTATGTGAGCGCGTTGGAAATACTTTAGAAACAACGGCTGTATTAAACCCAGACTGAGCTAACTGATAAGACGCCCGCATTCCGGCGCCACCAGCACCGACGACAATGGCATCGAATTCATATTTTGCAATTTTCATAACCTTGCCCCTTTTAAGCTGATACACCGGCTAAGATAAAACATAGCCAAATTAAACATGCTAGATATGCAACGATAAAAGTAATCTGGAACAAACCTGCTAGCCATTTACAATGCACATAATCAGTCAAAATCGTCCAAAAACCAACCCAGGCATGCAACCAAATTGCAACAAACGTGATGATTGTGAAAATTTTAATCCAGACGCTTGCAAAAATCCCCGTCCAAACTTGATAAGCCACTGATGGGTTTGAGCCTGTTAAAGAAAGAAACAATGCTAATAACAATGCGGCATAGACCACAATGACAATCGCACTGACACGCTGTATAAACCAATCTTTTAATCCTGTTCTTGATAATCCTGTTACATGACCCATAACCAAATCCCCCAAAATACCGCGATGATAACACCTAAAATTAATACAAGTATTGACGTGGCTTTTGCACATCCCATCTGCTCACAAAAGCCAAGGTCCATGATAATATGGCGAACCCCTGCTAACACATGATAGGACGCAGCCGCTAACCCAAGCCATGTAATTAAGCTAAATAGGGTATCACATAAGAAGTGACGCACCCATTCTAACTGAGCAGGACTTTCAAAAGCCATCATAAAAAATATTAAATATACAGGGATAATCACAAGAATTAGTAATCCAGTTATCCGATGTAAGATTGAGCTGATCGCCGTAATCGGAAAACGATACGACTTGATCGACCCCAACCCAATATTATGTGGTCGTTGATCTTTCATTTTCTCTCCTTAAGCAATATTCATGGTTTGATCAAAAGCAATCGGTGTTATTTTAACCGTATTTTCCTGTTTTGACTAGTAGGGAATTTAAGAATTATTCGGCAGTTAACTTAATTTGACATGCCTAATAAAACGACTTACACTAAATTGGCTTACTTTCCTGTTACCAATATCATTGGCAACGGGGGTCTTGATAATCTTTGTTAGGAGTTACATTATGACAAATACCGCGCAGTTAACTGTAAATCATAAAAATTTGTCTCTTGAACTACCAGTTTACCAACCAACAGCTGGCCAAGATACAATTGATGTATCCAGTTTGGTGAAAAATGGTATCTTCACTTATGATCCAGGTTTTATGTCAACCGCTGCCTGCTGGTCAAAAATTACATTTATTAATGGCCAACAAGGGGTGTTATTACATCGAGGCTACCCTATTGAACAATGGGTTGAAAAATCCGATTATATGAGCATGTGTTATGCGCTTTTAAATGGTGATCTGCCTGTGGCTAAAGTTCACCAAGAATTTAAACAACGTATCCAAAAAGCTTACGATGTTCCCCAAGAAGCCATTGATGTTATCAATAGCTTTCCAGTCGGGGCACAACCAATGACCATGTTAATGGCCGGCGTTAGTGTTTTATCAAATGAGAATCATGCCCACATGGATAAAACAAGCCAAGACTCACAAAAACAGTCTGCAGAAAATATCATTGCCAAAATTGCAACACTAGCAGCATTTGCTTATCGTCGCTATATGGGCAAACCAATTGTCACACCACGGTCTGATTTAAGTTATGCTGAAAACTTTTTGTATATGATGTTTGCTGAAGATGAGTCAACTGAATATACGCCGGATCCAGTGTATGCCAAAGCCATAGAGACTATTTTCATGCTTCATGCGGATCATGAGCAAAATGCATCTACGGCAACCGTTCGCTTAGCAGGTTCAACTGGAACTGACCCTTATGCAGCAATTGTTGCTGGTATTGGAGCACTTTGGGGACCAGCCCATGGTGGTGCAAACGAAGCAGTCGTTCGTATGCTTGAAGAAATTGGTTCACCAGAGCATATCGGCCACTTCATTGATAAAGCAAAAGATAAAGAAGATCCGTTCCGTTTAATGGGCTTTGGTCATCGTGTCTATAAAAATATGGATCCACGCGCCACAACTATGAAAAAAGCTTGCCAAAGCGTGCTTAACAATTTAGGCCATAGCGATAACCCACTTTTAAAAATTGCGATGAAGCTTGAAGAAATTGCTTTGAATGACGAGTACTTCGTTGAACGGAAACTTTTCCCGAACGTTGACTTTTATTCAGGTATTATTTTAAAAGAAATTGGTATTCCAACTGCCATGTATACGCCAATTTTTGTTTTAGCACGTACATCAGGCTGGATTGCTCAATGGTTTGAAATGATTAATGATCCTGAATTACGTATTTCACGTCCTCGTCAGCTTTATATTGGCGAAGCAAAACGTGATATGCCATTTTAATGTGATTCAATATCCTTCAAATAGGCGGTCTAAAAACCTACCTCCCTTAATAATTTCTTTTGTTTATCTATCAAACCCTATTACAGGACCAGGTGAAAATATGGTTTTACCTGATGCTCATTCAGTGATAATTTTTAAAATAGATTGATGCACCATTGTCCTAAATATCAATTCATCACTTGTCTTAAACATCATTATTAAACTTAAGTCATACAATCTTATGGCTATAAAAAATGATTTAAGAAACAATATTGACACTTATTATTGATAGTTAATGACGGCTTTTAAGTGAGTGTTTTGACCGATGTGAACA